>NZ_JAVFVX010000484.1:0-356 GCF_033441795.1 Streptomyces sp. ADMS
CCCCCGACCGGCCACACCATACGAATCAACGACCCGCGAAGTACGGGTCTAGGCGGCGCGGCTGGCCGGGGAGCACTCTGCAACAGTTTCGCCCCCGCCCTGAGGGTTTGTGGAGGGCCGACAACCTGGGGATCCGGTTCCTTGCCACCTGCGGTGCCAGACTCGGTGGCCAGCCGGTGGCCGGACGCCTTTGGACGACGTAATACGAGGGAGCACAGAGCAACCAGCCGCACGTGCTCTGATCAGGCAGAACATCACCGGGCAGCACGACGAGGCACCACGCAACATGATCGCTCACGGTCTCGTAATGCGTAGGTCTCGGGTTCGAATCCCGAAGGCGGCTCCGGAAAACCCCA
>NZ_JAVFVX010000485.1:0-355 GCF_033441795.1 Streptomyces sp. ADMS
CGAGGTCGTCGCGGTCACTTCGGTCACTGTCCTTGACCGGCCCCCGGGCGATGAGGATGTACAGGTGGACCGCTCCGGCCAGTGCGAGCGGGGCGATGGTGGACAGGACGGCGACCACTGTGTCCCCGAGACGCAGCCCGGTGGCCGAGGCGTTCTCTTCGTTGAGCCTGACCGCGTGCAGCGCGTTGGCCCAGATGCTGGCGGCGGTGGCCGTGCCGAAGAGTGTCCAGACGTAGAGCCGGGCTCGCAGCGGTGCGTCGCGCAGGACCAGCAGGGCGCGGATGCCGTAGGCGATGAACCCGTCGATCACCAAGGGGAAGAGGTAGGTCAGCAGGCCCCGGACGTGGATGGCGAC
>NZ_JAVFVX010000486.1:0-355 GCF_033441795.1 Streptomyces sp. ADMS
GGGCGAAGACCACCCACACACGCTGGCCTCCCGCAACAACCTCGCCTACGCCTACCAGTCGGCGGGGGGCCTGGGCCGGGCGATCGACCTGTACGAGCAGACCCTGACCGACATGCTGCGGGTGCTGGGCGAGGACCACCCCGACACGCTGGCCTCCCGCAGCAACCTCGCCTACGCCTGCTACACGGCGGGGGATTTGGGCCGGTCCATCCCGCTGTTCGAGCAGTCCCTCGCCGACCGGGTGCGGGTGCTGAGCGAGGACCACCCCGACACGCTGGCCTCCCGCAACAACCTCGCCACCGCCTACAAGTCGGTGGGGGACCTGGGCCGGGCGATCGAGTTGTACGAGCAGACT
>NZ_JAVFVX010000487.1:0-354 GCF_033441795.1 Streptomyces sp. ADMS
CCGGGGACTGCGGGAAGTCCTCGCCGGTCTCCCGGCGGATCAGAGTCTTGTACGTGCCGACGAGCCCGGCCAGGTCTGCTGCGTCCAGGCCCAGGTCGTTCGCCGCGCCCCGGGTCCGTTTGAGGTCGGCCATGGCGTTCTCGAACTGAGAGCCGTCGACGCCCATGACGGTGGTACCGAACATCTGGATGAGGCGGCGGTAGGAGTCCCAGGCGAAGCGTTCGTTCCCGGACACCTTCGCCAGGCCGAGGACGGAGTCGTCGTCGAGGCCGATGTCGAGGATCGTCTCCATCATGCCGGGCATGGAGAACCGTGCCCCGGAGCGGACGGACAGCAGCAGCGGGTCGTCGGGCT
>NZ_JAVFVX010000488.1:0-354 GCF_033441795.1 Streptomyces sp. ADMS
AGCCCGACGACCCGCTGCTGCTGTCCGTCCGCTCCGGGGCACGGTTCTCCATGCCAGGCATGATGGAGACGATCCTCGACATCGGCCTTGACGACGGCTCCGTCCTCGGCCTGGCGAAGGTGTCCGGGAACGAACGCTTCGCCTGGGATTCCTACCGTCGGCTCGTGCAGATGTTCGGCACCACGGTGATGGGTGTCGACGGCTCCCTGTTCGAGAACGCCCTGGCCGACCTCAAACGGGCCCGGGGCGCGGCGAACGACCTGGGCGTGGACGCAGCAGACCTGGCCGGGCTCGTCGGAACGTACAAGACTCTGATCCGCCGGGAGACCGGCGAGGACTTCCCGCAGTCCCCGG
>NZ_JAVFVX010000489.1:0-351 GCF_033441795.1 Streptomyces sp. ADMS
TGACGGCTTCCGTGGTGTACCGGAAGGTGGTCGTGCTGACGGGCGAGTCGAAGCGAAGTAGCTCGTCCAGCGCGGCTGGGACGTCCTCGGGGTTGCTGCGCAGGCGGTCCAGCTCGGCAGGGTGCTGGAGCAGGGCCAGGGCGGCGTTGCCGAGGAAGTTGGTGGTGGTCTCGTGTCCTGCGATGAGCAACAGCACCGCCAGGGAGACCAGCTCCTCCTCGCTGAGGTGGTCACTTCCGTCACGCGCCGAGATCAGGCGGTCGAGGAGCGAGTCACCGGGCTCTAGGCGCTTGGAAGCGATGAGGCCGGTCATGTACTCGGCCATGGCGTGCGAGGCCGCGTCGATGAGGC
>NZ_JAVFVX010000048.1:0-62637 GCF_033441795.1 Streptomyces sp. ADMS
TCTGGGGGCGCAGCCCCCAGGTACGGGATGGGACGGGTAGGGGCGGCGGGGGCGAGAACCGGCCCTGTCACAAGCGATCAACAACCACCCCCACCCCACCCCCGGCGGAGCCAACCCCCAGGTACCGTCGCCAGCATGCGTGCACTCCGAATACTCCTCATCGTCGCCGTGATTCTCGGCGGCCTCTTCGTGATCGCCGACCGCGTCGCCGTCGGATTCGCGGAGGACGAGGTCGCGGACCGCCTCAGGACCAGCGAGGGTCTGGCCACCACCCCGGACGTGTCGATCAAGGGCTTCCCCTTCCTCACCCAGGTCGCCGGCGGCGAACTCGACGACGTGGAGATCGGCATCGAGGACTACGAGGCCGCCACCGGGGTCTCCGGCCAGAACATCCGTATCGACGACCTGAACGCCCAGATGCGCGGCGTCGCGTTCACCGGCGACTACAGCTCCGCCACCGCGGCCACCGCCACCGGCAGCGCGACCATCACGTACGCCGAGCTGCTGAAGGCGGCCAAATCCGTCGAGTCGGGGCCCGTGGAGGTGGTCCCCGGAGTGACCGCCACGATCGTGGGCCTGTCGGACGGCGGCAACGGCAAGATCAAGGTCGAGATCGAGGCGACGGTGGCCGGCACGAAGCTGCCGCAGCCGGTGTCCGTGCTCAGCACGGTCACGGTCGAGGGCGACACGGTCAAGGTGAAGGCGGACTCCCTGCCCAACCTGGGCATCGACCTCGCCGACAACAAGATGCGCACGGTGACGGACTTCGAGCAGAAGATCGAGGGCCTGCCCGGCGGCATCAAGCTGGACGCCGTCGAGGCGGCGAAGACCGGTGTGGAAATCACGGTGAAGGGTTCGAACGTCAGCCTGGCGGGGTAGGACGCGTCAGGCCGGCCTCACACCGGGTGGGCGTTCAGGGTCCATCGTCCAACTGGCGAGACGGCACCGTCCGTACCGCAGATGTGACGACGGACGCACACCCCACCTCCTCGCCCGCACCCCCGCAATCACCGCCCGCCACTCTCGCGTATCTCACATCGCGGACGATCGCGTCTCATCATGCGACACGCCGGTGACATCCCCGGCAATCCGTCCCTACGATCGACGCTATGCAGCGACAGGCGGATCTCACGAAGCGGCGGGCAGTAGACCTGTGCCGCGTCGCCGCCATGCTCTGTCGCCCTTTCTGAGCGGGAGCGCGCGGCAATAGCGGCGCACCCCTCCCGCATCCCCGGCGCCCTTCACCAAGGGCCCTCGTGCGCGAGTCGCGACAGGCCTGACCGCACACGAGCGGATACGACCGGATACGACCGCATCCGTACCCCCTCTGCTCACGCACCACGCACCACCCCGCCGCAACTGCCCCGGAGGAGAAACAGCATGAGCCGCAGCGACGTCCTGGTCGATGCAGACTGGGTCGAGGCCAACCTCGACAACGCCGACATCGCCATCGTCGAGGTGGACGAGGACACGTCCGCCTACGAGAAGAACCACATCCGCAACGCCATCCGGATCGACTGGACCAAGGACCTCCAGGACCCGGTCCGCCGCGACTTCATCGACCAGGAGGGCTTCGAGAAGCTCCTCTCGGCCAAGGGCATCGGCAACGACACCCTCGTGGTGCTCTACGGCGGCAACAACAACTGGTTCGCCTCGTACGCCTACTGGTACTTCAAGCTGTACGGCCACGACAGCGTCAAGCTGCTCGACGGCGGCCGCAAGAAGTGGGAGCTGGACGCCCGCGAGCTGGTGGAAGAGGTCCCCTCGCGCCCCGCCACCGACTACAAGGCCAAGCCCCAGAACAAGTCGATCCGCGCCTTCCGCGACGACGTCGTGGCGGCCATCGGCTCGCAGAACCTGGTCGACGTGCGCTCGCCCGACGAGTTCAGCGGCAAGCTGCTCGCCCCCGCGCACCTCCCGCAGGAGCAGTCGCAGCGCCCGGGCCACGTCCCGTCCGCCCGCAACATCCCGTGGTCGAAGAACGCCAACGACGACGGCACCTTCAAGTCGGACGACGAGCTCAAGGAGCTCTACGCCGACGAGCAGGTCGACCTCGCCAAGGACACCATCGCGTACTGCCGTATCGGTGAGCGTTCCGCGCTCACCTGGTTCGTCCTGCACGAGCTGCTGGGCGTGGAGAACGTCAAGAACTACGACGGCTCCTGGACCGAGTACGGCTCCCTGGTCGGCGTTCCGATCGAGCTCGGCGCCAACAAGTAGGACCGGTGGCAGGTCGGTAGCAGACCCGTAGTCAGCGAGTACCCCGTACACCCCGACCGGCCTACCCTCCGGTCAGACCCCTGATGGAGAAAGACATGTGTGGAGCGAAGGCCGGCGGCCCGGACGCCTCGACGATCAAGCCCGGTGAGACCACGATCCAGGGTCAGGTGACCCGCGACGGCGAGCCGGTGGTCGGATACGTCCGCCTCCTGGACTCGACCGGCGAGTTCACCGCCGAGGTCCCCACCTCGGCGACCGGACAGTTCCGCTTCTACGCGGCCGAGGGCACGTGGACCGTTCGCGCCCTCGTCCCGGGCGGCACGGCGGACCGTACGGTCGTCGCCCAGACGGGCGGCCTCTCGGAGGTCGCGATCGCCGTCTGACGGCACGGCACGGCACGGCACGGCACGGCACGGCACGGCGCCGCACCGCAGCGTGAAGGGCCGCTCTCCTGGTGCACCAGGGGGCGGCCCTTCCGCCATGTACGGAACTACCCTGGATGTATGTACGCGCGGCGCCGCCACACCTACTTCGCCATGATGGGGACGTGCATCGGACTCTTCGTCCTGGCCTGGGCGGTCGTGCGCCTGTGGTCGATGCCGGTGGCCGTCGGTATGTGTCTGGTGGCGATGGTGATCCCGCCCCTGGCGGCGGTCGTCGCCAACCGCCGCGGCCCGGACGACCGCTGGTGGGACGACCCGTCCGGCGACACCAGGTCCGACGAGTGGTGGGACGAGCTGGACGGCAAGAAGCGCCGCCAGTAGCCGGCAGGGCCAAGGGGGACCCGTGGGACGTACGAGAGTGTCCACCGTGGTGCTGGACGCGCCTGACGCGCACGAACTGGCCGGCTTCTACCGCCGCCTCCTCGGCTACGAGATCCGCAGCGAGGAGCCCGACTGGGTCCTCATCGGCCCCCCGCCCGGCACCGAGGGCGTCTCCCTCGCCTTCGAGACGGAACGCGCGTACATCCCGCCCGTCTGGCCCGCCCGCGCCCCCGGCGACCAGCAGATGATGCTCCACCTGGACATCGAGGTCGACGACCTGGAGGGGGAGACCTCACGGGCCGTGGCCGAGGGCGCCATACTCCACGAGCATCAGCCGCAGGACGACGTACGAGTCCTGCTGGACCCGGCGGGCCACCCCTTCTGCCTGCGCGACGCTGGGGAGCCCGGAGGTGGCCCAGGCGCTGGATCAGCATTACGGGACGGGTGGGCTCGTACTCACCTTGTGGGAACTGGCGGTGGGGGATCCGACTCAGTTCAAGGAGCAGTATCGGCGGTACATGATGCTGGAAGCCGAGGCCATCAGTCTCTGGCATTACGGGGGCAGCACCATCCATGGGCTGCTTCAAACCTCGCACTACGCACGCGAGTTGCTCGCAGAGGGCAGCCTCAAGAGCGAGGAGGTGGAGCAGCAGGTTGAAGCGCGCATCGGGAGGCGGAAGCTGCTGGAGGGGGAGGATGCACCGCCGTTCCGCGTCATTCTGTCCGAGGCGGTGCTGCGGAATTCGCTGCGCGCCCTTCAGAGCTGGCGAGAGCAGCTCCAGTACTTGCTGGAAGTGGCGGAGCGGCCGAACATCACTCTCTATGTGCTGCCGCACGGCACCGGACTGCACGGGCTGATGGACACCCCCGTGACGTTCCTGCGGTTGCCGGACGGTCGCACGGTGGCTTACACGGAGAACATTGTGCGGGGCGAACTCGTTGAAGAAACAAGCGGGGTTGAGGGATTGCAGCGCAGATATGATGCGGTTCGTGACCTGGCCTTGAGCCCTGCCGAGTCGCGGATGTTCATCTTGCGTACCCTGGAGGACGTGCCGTGCGAGCCATCGATCTGACCGGCGTGACGTGGCGCAAGAGCAGCTACAGCAACACGGGCGGCGGCGACTGCGTAGAGGTCTCCGCCGACCTCCTCAGCTCCGCCTCCTGGCGCACGAGTAGCTACAGCAACTCGGATGGCGGCAACTGCATCGAGGTCTCCGACGACTTCCTGTGCTCCGCCGCTTGGCGTAAGAGCAGCTACAGCAACTCAGAAGGCGGGGCCTGCGTCGAAGTCGCCCCCAACCTCCCCGCCGTCGTCCCCGTCCGGGACAGCAAGGACCCCGGTCGAGGCGCCCTCGTCCTCGCGGCCGGTGCCTGGGCTGTCTTTGTCGGTGCTGTCAGGGACGCCTCGCTCTAGTAGACGAGCGCCTGCGTCCCGTCCGCCATCGCCTCCTGGACGAAGACCTGCGCGCCCGCGATCCGTACGCCCTCGATGACGTCCTTCTCGGTGATGTCACGCCGGGCCGCGCACTGGGTGCAGAGGGTGAGCCGCCCGGCCGCGAGGACCGAGTCGATCAGGTCAGGCAGCGGCGCGGCGTGCGGCAGCTCGAACTCGGCGGCCCGTCCCGGCAGAGCGAACCAGGCCGACTCCCCGGTCAGCCACAGGGACACCTCGACCCCGCTGGCCACGGCCACCGCCGCCACCGTGAACGCCTGCGAGCAGCGCTCGGGGGCATCGGCCCCTGCCGTCACCTTGATCACGAGCTTCTTTGCCATGTCCGAATCGTAGTCATCTTCCAGGCGACCCAGGCCGTGGGCCGTGAGTCTCCTGTGCGCGCGGTGACGCGATCCGCGCTTCAGACGCTGTGGGGGAAGGGCGAGGCACCGGCCGTGCCCTTCCAGCAGACGGTTACCCTGCAGAGCCAGCTGCTGGGCTGGTTCTGAACCACCTGGCCGAGAGAGCCTGGCCCCGGCCGCGTAAGCTTGGGCCCGGCTCTTGTGCACACAACCGATCGTCCGAGGAGCACCCCGTGCTTGAGGCATTCTTCGAAGCCCTGCTGGTTCTGGTCGCCGTCGGCGTTCTCGCCTTCGCCGGTCTCACGGTCAAGAAGCTGTACCAGGGTCAGCGCTGACCCCCGCCACCAGGAATCGCAGGAAACGCAGCTCATGATCGAGATCCCGTCCGACCTCCACAAGGACCTTCTGCCTCTCGTCTTCCTGGTCGGCGAGTGGGCCGGCGCGGGGGTCTACGACTTCCCCGGCGACGAGAAGTGCAACTTCGGGCAGGAGGTCACCTTCACGCACGACGGACGTGACTTCCTGGAGTACCACTCCCGCTCGTGGGTGCTGGACGCCGACGGGAACAAGGTCAGGCCCCTGGAGTCCGAGTCCGGCTACTGGCGGGTCGACGCCGACCGCAAGGTCGAGGTCGTCATGGTCCGCCAGGACGGTGTCGTCGAGGTCTGGTACGGCGAGCTGGCCGCGAAGAAGCCGCAGATCGACATCGTGACCGACGCCGTGGCGCGGACGGCGGCCTCGGGCCCGTACAGCGGCGGCAAGCGGCTCTACGGGTACGTGAACAGCGACCTCATGTGGGTCGGCGAGAAGCAGACCCCGGAGGTCGAGCTGCGCCCGTACATGTCGGCGCACCTGAAGAAGGTCGTCACTCCGGAGGACGTCGAACGCTGGGCGAAGGCCCTGCCGGACGACATGCCGGACGACGGGATCGCGTTCTTCAAGTAGGGCCAGCGAGTAGACCCGGCAAGTAGTCCTAGACTCGTGGTGTGGTGAGCACCGACTGGAAAAGTGATCTGCGGCAGCGCGGTTACCGGCTGACCCCGCAACGCCAGCTTGTCCTCGAAGCCGTGGACACCCTTGAGCACGCGACCCCCGACGACATCCTCGTGGAAGTGCGGAAGACGGCGTCGGGGGTCAACATTTCCACCGTCTACCGGACCCTGGAGCTGCTGGAGGAGCTGGATCTGGTCAGCCATGCCCATCTGGGGCACGGGGCGCCGACATACCACCTCGCGGACCGGCACCACCACATCCACCTGGTCTGCCGCGACTGCGAGAACGTGATCGAGACGGATGTCGCCGTCGCCGGGGACTTCACCGCCAAGCTGCGCGAGGACTTCGGGTTCGAGACCGACATGAAGCACTTCGCGATCTTCGGCCGTTGCGAGGACTGTGCCCTCAAGGCTTCGGCTGCCAAGGTTTCAACTACCGAGTCGTAGGCTTGTCCCATGAAGAGCCCTCTGCTGTCCCTGCCCGGCGCCGTCCCCGCCGAGGGCGTGGACGAAGGCGTCGCCGCCCACTACGGTGAGCTGTTCCGCGAACAGCGTGCCCTCGCCGAGGGCATCGGATTCGTCGACCTCTCCCACCGCGGCGTCGTCACCGTCACCGGCGACGACCGGCTGAGCTGGCTGCACCTGCTGCTCACCCAGCACGTCAGCGACCTGCCCGTGGGCGAGGCCACCGAGGCGCTGGTGCTGTCCGCGAACGGTCACATCGAGCACGCGCTGTATCTGGTCGACGACGGCACGACCACCTGGGCGCATGTGGAGCCGGGGACCCAGGAGGCGCTGATCGCCTACCTGGAGTCGATGAGGTTCTTCTACCGCGTCGAAGTCGCCGACCGGACGGGCGAGTTCGCGGTCGTTCACCTCCCGGCGGGGGCCATCGCCGAGGTCCCTGACGGTGTCGTCGTACGCGAGACCGCGTACGGGCGTGACCTCTTCCTTCCTCGGGCCGAGCTGGAGTCGTACGCGGAGAAGGCCGGGCCGGCGGCGGGGCTGCTGGCGTACGAGGCGCTGCGGGTCGAGCAGCACCGGCCGCGGCTCGGGTTCGAGACCGACCACCGGACCATCCCGCACGAGCTGGGCTGGATCGGCACGGCGGTGCATCTGCAGAAGGGCTGCTACCGGGGGCAGGAGACGGTCGCCCGGGTCCATAACCTGGGGAAGCCGCCGCGCCGGCTCGTGTTCCTGCACCTGGACGGCAGCGAGGTCCACCTGCCACCGGCCGGCACGGAACTCCGGCTGGCGGACGACGGACCCGAGGGACGGAAGGTCGGGTTCATCACGACGTCCGTACGGCATCACGAGCTGGGACCGGTCGCGCTCGCGCTGGTGAAGCGGAACGTGGCGGTGGACGCGCGGTTGGTCGCGGACACGACGGCGGCCGCGCAGGAGGTCGTGGTCGAGCCGTAGTTCCTCTCGGCCTCCGTTTCTCGGCACCTACATCTCCACGAGGACCGTGAACGGGCCGTCGTTCGTCAGGGTCACCCGCATCCTGGCGCCGAAGCGGCCCGTCGCCACCGTCGCGCCCAGGGAACGGAGTTGGGCGACCACCTCGTCGACAAGCGGTTCGGCGACGTCGCCGGGGGCCGCCGCGTTCCAGGTCGGGCGGCGGCCCTTGCGGGCGTCGCCGTACAGGGTGAACTGGCTGATGACGAGCAGCGGGGCGTCGATGTCGGAACACGACCTCTCGTCCGCCAGCATGCGGATCGACCAGAGTTTGCGGGCCAGTTGGGCCGCCTTCTCCTTCGTGTCCTCGTGGGTGACCCCGACAAGGACGCACAGACCCTCGCCCGTGATCTCTCCGGTCACTTCGCCGTCCACGACGACACTCGCGCCGTCCACTCTCTGCACCACCGCTCGCATACGCCCATCATGCCGTGCCGTTTACACCGTGCTGCCGAGCCTTGCTGTCGCGCCGTCCGGGAGCGGCCCTGTGAGGCCCATTAAGGGATTCTTTTTGATCCTTAAGCCCGCATCTGGGGCCGTTCGGGGGCACTCGGTCACATAGCGGCCACTTGGGGTGGCACGATGCTCCCATTCGCCTGTCGAGGGGACGTAGAGGCACATGAGCACACCGAGTACCGGGCGGCCTCACATGGCCGCCGCCTGGCCGCCCGAGCAGCGAAGGACCGGTCCGGCCGCAGCGGTCGCCCCGGTCACCCCGGCTGCTTCGGTCGGTGCGTTGCTGGCCGCCGATCCGCCGGAGTACGACCTTGGCGTGCTGCGGCTGTCCGAGCTGCGCGTCCTGCGCAAGGACGCCCAGCGGGACGAGGCCGACCTCAGTTACGTACGGCGGCTGCTGCAGGGACGCATCGACATCCTGCGGGCGGAACTGGCGCGGCGCGGGCCCACGTCCGTGGTCGCGGTGGGGGAGGGGTCGGTCGTCGAGCGGCTGTCGGAGATC
Source organism: Streptomyces sp. ADMS (assembly GCF_033441795.1). NCBI lineage: Bacteria > Bacillati > Actinomycetota > Actinomycetes > Kitasatosporales > Streptomycetaceae > Streptomyces > Streptomyces sp. ADMS. Next base: position 8,187 of record NZ_JAVFVX010000048.1, read on the forward strand.
CTGACGGACGCGCCGGCCCGGCACCGGTCGTCGGCGCGGCACGTGACGCTGGGGATGCCGCACAGCGAGGAGTACGGGCGGCTCGCGGCGGAGATGCTCGCCGAGGTCGAGCTGTCGGACCTGGACGCGCGTACGGACCCGGAGCTGACGGCTGCGATGGGCAGGCTTGTCGGGTACGAGCAGCAGATTTCCCGGCGGCGGCAGGGTCTGCAGCGGACGGCGGACGACTGCAGCGGGGAGATCGCGCGGCGGTACCGGGAGGGCGAGGCTCAGGTGGAGGACCTGCTGATCTGAGAGAGCGGCGGCGCCTCAGCCCGACCGGGGTCCCCCTCTGGGGGAGTTCGAGGACGAGGCCCGGTGAGCCCGAGCTTCTGGTCCCGGTGTCCCAGCCTGTCCGGGGGTCCCCCTTGCGGGAGTTCGAGGATGAGGCCCGTTCAGGGCCGTGGCGGCGGGGTCTGGGGGCACAGCCTCCAGGTACGGGACGAGACGGTAGGGGACGGCCGGGTTCGCCGGCGGACGGTACCGGCTGGAGGTGTCCGCGGAAGGTGTCGGCTCCTGCACGCCCGGTACCTGTGACGTCGCTGAACTTACCCTGAATGTACGGGAGTTGGCGGCACTGTGGCTCGGTGACGAGTCGGCGGTGCGGCTGGCGGCGCTGGGACGGGTGCGGGAGGAACGAGCGGGCGCCGCCCGGGTGGCCGACGCCCTGCTGCGTACGTCCAGGCGGCCTTGGTGCCCGGACATCTTCTGATCCGACCTCCTTTCCGGTCGTGGTGGCTGCCGAACTCCAGGCTCCCCTCCGGAGAAGAGTTCGGCGGCCAACCCGTGGAAAGCTTGACCATGTTGGAGAAGTTGGTAGCCAACTTCACCATGTTTATCTCCACTTGTGGGCGCCTCATAACCACCTTCACTTGAACTGCCAAAAGATGGCGAGAAGTTGTAGGGTTTGGTTGTGGAGCCCCAGAGGTCACACCGCGAGGTGGCCGACGCCCTGCGCACCCGGATCAGGTCCGGTGAGCTGCGGCCCGGCCAGCGAATGCCCACCCAGGCCAGGCTGGCCGAGGAGTTCGGCGTCGAGCGAGGTGCCGTCCGGGAGGCGCTGCGCATCCTGCACGCCGAGCGTCTGCTGACCAACGTCAGCAAGGGCAGCCCGGCGACGGTCGCCTCCGCTCCCGGACCCGCGCTGACCGGCCCCGCCGCCCTGCCGCAGCCCACCACCGTCGCGCTCGCGCCCCGCATCGCGGCGGCCTTCGCCTCCCCGCACGTCGGGATCGACGCCCTGTGTCTGACGTCCGTCTCGCTCACCCTCGCCATCGGCGAGCCGCTGCGCCAGATCCACGCCGGACAGCTGAATCCGGCCAGAATCGACGTCCGGGTGCTGTTGCCGAGCCGGGACATCGACCTCGCGTTCCCGGCGCCGGTGGCACTGGCGGACGGCTCCCCGGCGGGGGCTTCGGCCACCGGCCGGCTGCAGCGCCGCTGGCTGGCACAGCGCAACGCCCAGGGGCAGGTGCTCCGGCACAACCTGCTGGCCCTGCGGTCCACGCACGGTATCGACGTGCGCGTCACCTTCCGGGCCCTTCCGTTCACGCCGCCGGTGAAGCTGTACCTGCTCAACGAGACGGAGGCGCTCTTCGCGTACTACACGCTGAAGAGACGCGAGGCGGAGATCGACCACGAACAGGTCGAGATGTACGACGCCGAGGGCGTCCGGTCGATGCTGTTCGCGTTCGAGCAGGGCGCCGGGATGCGTGACACGACGTTCGTGGAGCAGTCGCATCTGTGGTTCAACGCACTGTGGGAGACAATCAGTTCGGAGCTGGTGCTCACGAGCTGAGGTCTCCCACGGGGGTTGCGACAGTCACAGGGCGGGCCCGGTGACCAGCAGGGCGAGTACGACCGCCCCGATGGAGCTGATGGTCGCGCTCTTGGCCTTGATGCCGATGGTGAGCAGCAGCAGGCCGACGACGCCTGAGGTGCCGTACTTCCAGCTGACGAGCTGCTGGAAGCCGCTGATGAAGACGGCGGCGAGGAGGGCGATGGCGGGCATGGTGGTTCCTCCTTCAAGCTTCAGGGCTCAGGGCTGTTCGGTGCTTCGTTGCTTGGCTGCCTCGGGGGTGGTGCCAAGGCGGTGAAGTGGTGGTGAAACTTATGCCAACTTCACTAAGTTGGCAACCAACTCTGTATGTGTTGTCCCCACTTGGCCACTACTCATAAACAACTTCCAGGCAACTCCCCAAAGATGGATCGGAGTTGTAGCGTTTGGTCGTGACCCAGGAGAACGTGGCAGTGAACGGCAACAGACGACAGACGCCCCAGGACATCGCCGACGCCCTGCGTGACCGCATCCGCACCGGCGACCTCAGGGCGGGCGACCGCCTGCCGACCCAGGCCGAGTTGGCCGAGGAGTTCGGCGTCGAGCGAGGTGCCGTCCGGGAGGCACTGCGCATCCTGCACGGCGAGCAACTGCTCACCAACGTCAGCAAGGGCAGCCCCCCGCGTGTCGCCGAAGTGCCCCCGCCCCGGGAGGGTCCCCAGCCGACGATGGTGGGACTGGCGCCGCGCCTGACCGAGGCGTTCCAGCGCCGGCACGTGCGCATCGACGTCGTATGCCACACGGCGGAGACCCTGACGGTGGCCATCGGCCAGCAGATCCGGCTGATCCACGACGGCCGGATGCGCCCGGAGACGATCGACGTCCGCATCCTGATGCCCTCGCGGGAGATCAGTCTGGCCTTTCCGATCTCCGTGGACGGTGGCGGCGAGGACGATCCGGTCCACAAGCGCTGGCTGGAGATGCGCAACGCCCAGGGGCATGTGCTGCGCCACAACCTCCAGGCGCTCCGCAAGTCGCACGGCGTCGACGTCCGCGTCGCCTTCCGGGCGCTGCCGTTCACGCCGCCGGTGAAGCTGTACCTGCTGAACGGCGAGGAGGCGCTGATCGGGTACTACCTGCTCACGCGCCGCGAGGAGGAGTACGAGAGCCAGACGCTGGAGATGTTCGACGTCCTGGGCGCCGAATCACTCCTCTTCTCCTTCGAGAACCAGGAGGGCCGGCAGGGCAGCGAACGTGACTCCGCGTTCGTCGAGCAGTCCCAGAAGTGGTTCAACGCCCTCTGGGAAACCATCACGTCGGACCTGACACTCTCCTAGTGACCTCTCAAGTGACCTCTCATGCGACACAGACCGAACAGGCGACCGTCGAGGGCGATTCCGCGGCCGAGAATCTGAGGGAAGCGATCGCCCGCGCACGCGTCGTGCTCTGGGACTTCGACGGGCCCGTCTGCCGGCTGTTCGCCGGCCATTCGGCGGAGCGGGTGGCGATCGACCTCGTGGAGTGGCTCGAAGGGCGTGGCCTGCACGGGCTGCTGACGGAGGAAGAGCGCCAGTCCCTGGATCCGCACGTCGTGCTGCGTGCCGTCGACCGCCGGCACTCCGGGAGCGACCTGGTCGACGAGCTGGAGAAACGTCTCACCCAGGAAGAACTCCGGGCCACGGCCCTGGCGATGCCCACCCCGTACGCCGACCCGCTGATCCGCACCTGGACAGCGGTGGGCGCCCGGCTCGCGGTCGCGACGAACAACTCCCCGCTCGTGGTCCGCGAGTATCTGACCAGCCGCGGTCTGACGTCGTGCTTCGTCCCGCACATCTACGGACGCACGCAGGAACTCCACCACCTCAAGCCCCACCCGCACTGTCTCAACCGTGCGCTGAACGCGATGGGGGCGGCGCCGTCGTCCGCGCTGATGATCGGCGACACGCCCTCGGACTTCCTCGCCGCCCGCGAGGCCGGTGTTCCGTTCCTCGGCTACGCGCGTGACGAACACAAGGAGAAGCTGCTGCGGGACGCGGGCGCCGAGACGGTCGTCGGCTCACTGGAGCCCGTACTGAAAGTGCTCCGCGGCCAGGCCTGAGCCGGCGGTCAGGCCTGCGTCATCAGCAGGGCGAACACCACGGCCGCTCCGACGGCCAGCCCGTTGTGACGTGACCTGATTCCGACGAAGATCGCGCTCAACAGGATCAGCCCGAAGAACCCGAGCCGAAGCTGAGCCAGCATGCTCAGCGCCAACTGACATAACGCCCACAGCACTTGAAGAAGAAGCATGTCCCCCACCCGCACCTTCCACGGCGGCCAATCACTCAACTTGCCGTCCAATTGGACTGGTTGTCCTGAGATTGGTCTTCCCTGGGTGGAGATCCCTTAACTGCGCTGGTCAACAGGTTGGCTGGTTGACGCAAATTGGTGTGGCGGCGGTCCGGAAGAGGTACGGTCGGCTTGTGGGTGAGCAACAGGACGGCCAGCGTGGCACCGAGGGCGGCGGCAGGGAGTTCGAGCGGATCCTCGCCGAACTGATCCACCGCATGTCCGGTGACGAGGGGGCGGCCCCGGCCTATGCGCTGGGGTCCCTGTTGCCTCCCCAGCGGGAACTGGCCCAGGAGTTCATGGTGTCCCGGGACACCATCCAGCGAGTGCTGCGGGTACTCACCGAGCGGGGGCTGGTCGACACCCGGCAGGGCAGCGGCTCGCGGGTGATCGCCGTACCGGAGTCCGGCCGTCCGGGCGCCACGCAGCCGGGAGGCGCACAGCCGGGAGGCGCGGTGCGGCTCGCGCGTCCCGGTCGTACGACCCTCGCCCCGCACATCCGTGAGGCGTTCACGAAGCCCGAAGTCACCCTGGACGTCTTCACGTTGACGTCCGAGTCCCTCCAGGGGCACATCTGGCTCCAGGCCGAGCGGATCAGGACCAGGGAGATCGCCGCCCCGCACAGCATCACCCTGCGCATGCTGCTGCCCACCGACGATCTGCCGCTGCCCTATCCGCGGGCCATGGGCGACGCGGCCGACACCCGCCCCGTGGACCGACTGCGGGCCATCACCAACCGGCACGCGACCTCGCTGCGGCACGTGCTGGGCATGCTGCAGGCGGAAGGGCTGGTGGCGAACGTCGAGGTGGAGATCCGGCGGGTGCCGGTCGCCCCGGTGTTCAAGCTCTATCTGCTCAACGGCACGGACGCGCTGCACGGAATGTACGAGGTGACCGAACGCCCCATCGTGCTGGAGGACGAGACGAAACCCCTTGCCGCGATCGACGTCATAGGGATCGGTGCCACCCTCATGCACTATGTGCGGGGCGCGGAGGGCCCGGAGCCGGGCGGCCCGGATTCCGGTGGTCCGGAATCCCAGGGGTCGGTGTTCGTGGAAAGCATGCAGGCGTGGTTCGACTCGGTCTGGAAGTATCTCGCGGTGGACTGATCGACCGAAAGTGATTCCGCCGCCTCGACGGCCGGAGTGTGTGAGGAGACCACGAATTCCGCTCCCTGGCGCAACATTTCGCGGGCCCGTTCTCCGTACGGAGTGAAACCGAGGAAACGCACTCCCGCCGTGTCGGCGGCCGTCAGATCGGTCAACTGGTCGCCGATCAGAAGGCTTTGTTCCGGTGCCGGATCACCAAGCAGTCGTAACGCCCGCCGAATCGAATCCGGATGGGGTTTCATCAATCGCGGATTGTGCGGATCGCGCCCGCAGACCGCCTCGAAATGCCGCAGCAGGCCGACCCGTTCAAGGTATTCGCGTACAGGGCCCTCCGCATTGTTGCTCACGATCGCCAGCGGCTTCCCGAGGGCGTGCAGCGCTCTGACGAGAAGGCTCGCGTCGGCTGTTTCCCGGGCCGAACGCACGGCGGCGTACTCGTGCTTCTCGACGATCTCGTCCGCCCAGTCGAGCGGTCCGTCGAGAGCGGGCGCGTGCCGGTCCGCCATGGCGGCGAGCCGGCGGAGGATGCCGTGCGAGTCGGCGCAGTCACGGACGTCCTCGTCCAGCCCGGTCCCGGGCCACGCCCGGGCCGCCCGGGCCTTGACCTCGGAGGCGATGGGCGCGGTGGAGGTGCCGCCGAACAGGTCGCAGACGGGGCCGTCGAAGTCGATCAGCACCGCGTGCGTGCCGCGCAACAGGGCGCGCAGCCGGTCCGGGTCCTGGGCGCGGGGGTCACTCGGGGCGCCGCTCATGAGTCTCCTTGTTCGTCGGAATGTACGTCGGGCGCGCCCCGGGTGCTCAATCGTCCGGGGCGGGGGCCGGGGGCGGGGACCGTGCGGTCGGGAGGATCGCTTCTGGCAACATGCTCATTCACGGAGGAGTACCGTGCATCACTCCTCCACCACGGATGTGGGACCGGTGGGTTCACCGGTGCGCGATCGTCGGTGCGGGTCACGAGGGGTGCCACGAAAGGGCCCCGCGGGTTCCGGTGGGGGAGGAGGGTCCTCACGGATTCCCACGCGTCCTCAGGCAAGAGAGCGGGCGATGTCAGCCGAACGAGTGTCTCCGGCTCCGGAGCGAGCAGCCGATGCGGCCCCCGCGAGTGCCGCCGAGGTGATCGGTCCCGATGTGAGCGCGGCCGAGGAGACGCTCCAGGGCTACCACCATGTGACCCACGTGATCCCGCTTCCCGGAGTGGGCGCGGACGGCCGTCGGCTGCGCGGCAAGGTGCGTGAGCCGCGCGACAACCCGCTCTGGTTCGACCGGCGTTGCTTCGTCTCGGAGGAGCAGCTGCTGGCAGATCTCCAGGGGCGCGTCGACGGCATTTCCGAGCTCGTCGAGGCCGGGGACATGAGGTTGCAGCGGTTCATCGAGGGCTCGACACTGGGCGCGCGCCACCGCTCGGGCCAGAAGGTCCCCGACGAGGTGGTCGACCAGCTCCTTGAGCTCTTCGGGCAGATGCTCGCCATCACTGCGGACACCCTCGGCACGAAACGCGGGTGCAAGCCGGAGGACCGGGCCACGGACCCCGACAGTTCGGAATTCCTGGAACGGCTCATCGCCTTCGCCGAGAACCGTGTGTACCGGCAGAATCTGGCGGACTTCAAGTCGCTCTTCGATGCGCTCGGCGTGGACGAGGACTCCTTCAAGAGGCTCAGGAAGAACGTTTCTGACCTGACCGAACGACCGTTCTGCCTGCTCCACGCCGATCTCCACAGAGAAAACCTCATCCTGGACCGTACGGGCCGGCTCTGGACCATCGACTGGGAGCTGGCGATGTTCGGCGACCCGCTCTACGACCTGGCCACGCACCTCTATCTGATGCGATATCCGGAACCGCAGCAGAACTCTCTCGCCGAGCGGTGGAGTTCCCTCGCCGAGGACATCAGGCCGGGCAGCGCGAAGAACTGGGAACAGGACCTCCCGAAACTCATGGACTTCAAGCGCGCGCAGTCCGTGTTCACCGATTCCATCCGGGCCACACAGATCCTGGTGTCCGGTACGAGGTTCAACTGGGCGTTGCTGTATCGCGAGGCCTCGAAGGTGCACAAGGCTCTGCTGGGTGCGGCGGAGCCCTTGGGGCTCACCGGCGTACCGACTATTCGGCATGTGGGGAAAGCGCTTGTGCGCTGGCAGCGGGAACGGGACGGGCGGAAAAGGAAAATCTCCTTCTCGTGAGCTCGGTCGAGTGACTTCGGCACCATGGGCCACAGCCGTGGTCTATCGTCAGTGGCCCCTCGTTCGGAGCGCTGAGCACAGGAACTCCATTGGGCGCACATTCTGCCCGGCAGCCCACCGTGTACCGCCAGTTCGTGGAACTGGCCCGCAACAACGGGACGCCGTACAACGGGCAACACAATCTGAACTTCGTTCTCCCTCTCACCCCGGAGATGGCCCGGCTCGTACCCCTCGCGGAGGGGACGGAGGTCATGGTCCGGATACCCAGGCGCGGCGTGCCGAGCGTGACGGTCAAGACCTGGCCGTGCGAGGAAGCCGCGATCCTCGTCGCCATCAAGGACGTTGTGCGTGGCGCGCCGACGTGTCTGATGGAGGACTGGGGCGAGTCCGAGCTGTACACCTTCGCGCCGGGCGCGTCGCTGGCCGCGTTCCACCGCGACGGCACCTCCGTCGACGGCGAGTTGATCGCGGCGATGACCGGAGTACTGGCGCGGCTGGCGCTGGTGCGTCGCGACGCACTGCCCCGGCTGCCCGCCAACTGGCCGAAGGAGGGCGACAGCCGGGCCTTCCTGCGGCACCTCGCCGGACTCGCCGACCGGGACATCCGGCAGGCCAATGTGCCTGCCTACGGCCCGCTGTTCCGGGCGTTGGGCATCCCCGACGACGGTCTGACGGCGCTGGCCGCACGGCTGCCCGCCATGACCTCCCGGCCGTACAGCCTCCTGCACGCCGATCTGCACCGCGGCAACGTGATCATTCCGTTCGTCCCCGACCCGCCGGTGCGCGTCGTGGACTGGGAACTCGCCACGTACGGCGACCCGTTGCACGATCTCGCCGTCCACCTGGTCCGCACGCGCTACCCCGAGCACCAGGAGAAGGAGGTGATCGCCACGTGGGAGGAGATGATGCTGCGGACGAGCCCGACGTCCGTGCGCGGGCTGCACGAGGACCTGTCCCACTACCTCGACTTCGAACGGGCCCAGTCCGTGTACCCCGACGTGATCCGCGCGGCGCACGAACTGGAGAAGTCCTTCGACCGGCCGCACCTGGCGGACGCCGTGCACCAGGTGCACCGGGCCCTGACCGCCGCCGCCGGCCCGCTCGCCCTGCGGAACGTTCCGGACCCGGCGGAGATCGCGGACGTACTGGACCGGTGGACGCGCTTCAGGCGCGGCAGGCCGATCGGCAGCGGTCGCGCGACGGAGTCCGCAGACTGGCGGCCCGGCCGCGGCCACCCCTACCGGGACGACTTCACCCACGCCCATGTCACCGACGCGCTCCTCGCCGAACACTCGGTGCCCGCCCGCGCCGTGCGCAGGGGCACGGCATACGTGAACTCGGTGGTGCGGGTGGCCGGCCGATGCGCCCCGGTCGTCGTCCGCCGTCGTACCGAGGGCCGCTGCCCCCGGCGTGAACAGGGAGTGCTGCCCGAGCACCTGGTGCTCCGGCACATCGAGCGCGCCGGCGTCGGTGTGGCGGCTCCGCGGCTGCTGGCCCTGGGGGAGGACGGCGACGGCCTGGCGGGTTCCTTCGCCCTGCACACGTACGTCGGTCGGGGCGACGGCGGCGCACCGCCGGAGCATCCGGTGGACGGCCTCAGGCCGCACGAGGCCGACGACCTGGTCGACCAGCTCTGCGAACTCACCCAGGTCGACTACCTCGGCCTCGACCCGACGGCCACCCCCTACGGCTTCTACGAGCGGCTGACGGATCGGCTCGTAGGCATGGTCGAGTCCCTGCCGGACAGGTCGCGCCGCCTCGCCGAGGAGTACGGCCTGCCCGACCCCGAGCGCCTCCGCCGGATCCTGTCCCGCTACCAGACCGCCGCGCGCACCCCGACCCTTCTGCACGGCGACCTGCACCCCTGGAACCTCGTACGCCTGAACGACGAAAGGTTCGCTCTGGCTGTCATCGACTGGGAGCTGGCGATGGTGGGCGACCCGTTGTACGACCTGATCCGCCACCAGCACCTCACCCGCTCCCGTCCCGTCATGTGGCACCGCATGCTGCGCCGCTGGGAACGCACCCTGCCGGCGCACTACACCCGCGACTGGCGCCGCGACCGGCCCACGTACGAACGCCTGGAGACCGTCCGTTCCGCATATGTCGACCTGGACCGCCTGGTCACCCGCACCGACCTGGAGGCACCCAACGTCGACCGGGCGGTGGCGTCGGTCAAACGGACCCTGGACACCGCGCTGACCAGGCTGAACCTGGTGCCGGGGCCCACGGCCAACCCGTATCTGCGGCGGGCGTTGCCCAACTAGTCCGTGCCCGCGCCTCCGGCACGTTTTCCGGTGCCGGTGCGGTGGTGCGCAGGCTCGCGCCCATGGCTGAGATCGGGCTGCGCGAGCGCAAGGAGCAACGGACGGACCAGAACGCGTCCGACATCGCGATCCGGCTCTTCCTTGCGAACGGCTTCGACGCGGTGTCCGTCGCGGAGATCGCCGCCGCGGGAACGACGGGTGTGGGCAACGCGATAGGGGCGGGGACCACACCGGCTGTACGTGGTGCTGACGCGGGCGGTGTCACGGCTGGTGGTCGTGCACGGGCGGCCGTTGCCGTTCTGAGCGCGGCACGTGGTGACCGTGGGGGGCGCCTTCGCCGAAGGCGCCCCCCACGGTTGCTCAGCCGGTGGTTTCGGCGAGGTCGAGCAACGGGAGCAACTGCTCCTCCTCATAGGTGAGATGGGCTTCGAGTTCGACGCTGAGGCGCTCGACCTCCGCCCGTACGAGCGCCGGGCCGGCGTTTCCGTTCCCGTCCGCGCCGGCGAGAGCCCGGCGCAGCTGCTCGACGAGGTCGGCGATCCGCTGGTGCTCGGTGCGCAGGCGCTCCAGGGCGGGGGCCGACTGCGGGTGGCGGTCGGCGAGGAAGGGGAACAGCCCGATGTCCTCGCCGGAGTGGTGATTGTGCAGCCCCGCGCAGAAGGTGAGGCAGTTGGCCCGCAACTGCGCCCCGAGGGGTGCGGGGTCGATCCTTGTCATGGGCTGCGCGACGCTGACTTCGCGCTCCTTGAGGGGTGGCTGTGGGCGTAGGACAGCCACAGCCACAGCACCGCCTCGGTAGGGGTGCTGTGGCTGCTGTGCGTGCCGAACCCCGGAGTCAGGCGCCCACGTACCCCGCCAGGTGTTCCCCCGTGAGCGTCGAGCGGGCCGCCACCAGGTCCGCCGGGGTGCCCTCGAAGACGATCCGGCCGCCGTCGTGGCCCGCGCCGGGGCCGAGGTCGATGATCCAGTCCGCGTGGGCCATGACCGCCTGGTGGTGCTCGACGACGATGACCGACCTGCCCGAGTCGACGAGCCGGTCGAGCAGGCCGAGCAGGTGCTCGACGTCGGCGAGGTGGAGGCCGGTCGTCGGCTCGTCGAGGACGTACACGCCGCCCTTGTCGCCCATGTGCGTGGCCAGCTTGAGGCGTTGGCGTTCGCCGCCGGACAGGGTGGTGAGCGGCTGGCCGAGGCTGAGGTAGCCGAGGCCGACGTCGGCGAGCCGGTCGAGGACGCGGTGCGCGGCCGGTGTACGCGCGTCGCCCGCGCCGAAGAACTCCTCCGCCTCCGTCACCGACATGGCCAGCACCTCGCTGATGTCCCGGCCGCCGAGGCGGTACTCCAGCACCGCCGCCTGGAACCGCTTCCCCTCGCAGTCCTCGCAGGTCGTGGCCACGCCGGCCATCATCGCCAGGTCGGTGTAGATGACGCCGGCGCCGTTGCAGGTGGGGCAGGCGCCCTCGGAGTTGGCGCTGAACAGCGCCGGCTTCACACCGTTGGCCTTGGCGAACGCCGTACGGATCGGGTCGAGCAGTCCGGTGTACGTCGCCGGATTGCTCCGCCGGGAGCCACGGATCGGCGTCTGGTCGACCGACACCACACCCTCGCCGACGGCACCCCGCGTCTCGACCAGCGACCCGTGGATGAGGGAGCTCTTGCCGGACCCGGCGACGCCGGTCACGACGCACAGCACCCCGAGCGGGATGTCGACGTCGACGCCCTGGAGGTTGTGCTTCGTCGCGCCGCGGATCGGAAGCTTGCCGGTGGGCTTGCGCACCGTCTCCTTGAGGGCGGCCCGGTCGTCGAAGTGGCGGCCGGTGACGGTACCGCCGGTCCGCAGCCCCTCGACGGTGCCCTCGAAGCAGACGGTGCCGCCCGCCGTACCGGCGCCGGGACCGAGGTCGACGACGTGGTCGGCGATCGCGATCACCTCGGGCTTGTGCTCCACGACGAGCACGGTGTTGCCCTTGTCGCGCAGCCGCAGCAGCAGGTCGTTCATGCGCTGGATGTCGTGCGGATGCAGGCCGATCGTCGGCTCGTCGAAGACGTACGTGATGTCGGTGAGGGCGGAGCCGAGGTGGCGGATCATCTTGACGCGCTGTGCCTCGCCGCCCGACAGGGTGCCCGAGGCGCGGTCCAGCGCGAGATAGCCGAGGCCGATCTCCACGAACGAGTCCAGGGTGTGCTGGAGCGCGGTGAGCAGCGGCGCCACCGACGGCTCGTCGAGGCCGCGGACCCACTCGGCCAGGTCCCGGATCTCCATCGCGCAGGCGTCACCGATGCCGATCTTGCCGATCTTCGACGACCGGGCCCCCTCACTGAGCCGGGTGCCCTCGCACTCGGGGCAGGTGGTGAAGGTGACCGCCCGCTCCACGAACGCCCGGATGTGCGGCTGCATCGCCTCCTTGTCCTTGGACAGGAACGACTTCTGGATCTTGGGGATCAGCCCCTCGTAGGTGAGGTTGACGCCGTTGACCTTGACCTTGGTGGGCTCGCGGTAGAGGAAGTCCTGCATCTCCTTCTTGGTGTACCGGCGGATCGGCTTGTTCGGGTCGAGGAAGCCCGACTCGGCGTAGATGCCCACGGTCCACACGTTGTCCGACTTCCAGCCGGGGATGGTGAACGCGCCCTCGGCGATCGACTTGGAGTCGTCGTAGAGCTGGGTGAGGTCGATGTCGGAGACCGCGCCCCGGCCCTCGCAGCGCGTGCACATACCGCCGGTGCGGTTGTAGGTCGCCTTCACCGCCTTCTTGTTGCCGACGGCGATCGCACCGCTGCTGCGGACGGACGCGGTGTTGAAGGAGTACGCGCTGGGCGGCCCGATGTGTGGATCCCCCAGCCGGCTGAAGAGGATGCGCAGCATCGCGTTGGCGTCGGTGGCGGTGCCGACCGTGGAGCGCGGGTCGGCGCCCAGCCGCTGCTGGTCGACGATGATCGCGGTCGTCAGCCCTTCGAGCACGTCGACCTCGGGCCGCGCCAGCGTCGGCATGAACCCCTGTACGAACGCGCTGTACGTCTCGTTGATCAGCCGCTGCGACTCCGCGGCGATCGTGTCGAACACCAGCGAGCTCTTGCCCGAACCGGAGACACCGGTGAACACCGTCAGCCGCCGCTTCGGCAGTTCGATGCTGACGTCCTTGAGGTTGTTCTCGCGCGCGCCGTACACACGGATCAGATCGTGGCTGTCGGCACCGTGCGGCGTGTCCGGCTGCGAGCTCTTCCTCGGGGTCCTGCTCATGGTGTCTCCGTCTCCGTCTGGGTGTCTTCAGGCTGACGCCGGTGGCAGGGCCGGCCGTTCCCTAGCCCTTCGGCGCCTGCGAGATGCGCACGAGGTTGCCCGAGGGGTCGCGGAAGGCGCAGTCGCGCGGGCCCCACGGCTGGTCCATGGGCTCCTGGAGCACCTCGGCACCGGATGCCCGTACCTTCTCGAACATGGCGTCGAGATCGTCGGTGCGGAAGACGAACATCGGCATGACGCCCTTGGTGAGCAGCTCCTGCAGGGTGTCGCCGTCGGCCGGGGAGCGGCCCGCGTGCGGCTCGGAGAGAACCAGTTCGAGGTCGGGCTGCGCGGCGCTGCCGAGGGTGACCCAGCGGAATCCGCCGGACGCGACGTCGTTGCGTACCTCCAGGCCGAGCGCGTCGCGGTAGAAGGCGAGCGACTCGTCGGGGTCGTTGACGGTGATGTGGCAGTACTGGAGTGAGATGTTCATGCCGTCAACGCTAGGCGGCGGCCGTACCGCTCGCTTCTCCGATCCTGCTCGGCATGTCACCGGCCGGTACGGATGCGCTCGGAACGTCCGTGTCCAGGGCGTCCGGGCCGGGGCCGCCCGCGCCAGGGGCGTCCGTACCCTGCGCGTTTCTGCTGGGCCGCGTGTACACCTTCGCCACGCAGGCGGGCATCGCTGTCACCGCGTCGTGCTCCCGGCTGCGGTACGTGCTCGGCGTCGCTCCCACGATCTCGGTGAACCGCGAGCTGAACGAGCCCAGCGAGGTACAGCCGACGGTCATGCACGCGTCGGTCACACTCATGCCGCCGCGCAGCAGCGTCATCGCCCGCTCGATCCGGCGGGTCATGAGATAGCTGTACGGCGTCTCGCCGTAGGCCGCCCGGAATCGCCGCGAGAAGTGCGCCGGGGACATCAGCGCGTGCCTGGCCATCGTCGGCACGTCGAGCGGACGCGCGTACTCCCGGTCGATCAGATCCCGTGCCCGGCGCAGATGCGCGAGGTCGGCGAGCTCCTGCGGGTCCATTCCGCGACGGTACCACCGGGCTGCGGGGCCGGTCCGGGTCTTTTTCCGGGGGCCGTTCCGGGGGCCGTTCCGGCGGTCGGCCCGCCGTGGACGGGACGGGACGTGACTGTCCTGTCCCAGACAACTGTGGGCAGGGCGAGGTTCTGACCTGCGGTGCCTACGGTTGAGTGGGACAGGTTGGTGGTTCACGTCCCGCTCAACCGTAGGCGGCTTCCTCTGGGGTGGGCTTTGAAGATCGCTTCCCGGTGCGCCGGTGCCAGGAGTCCGGCCAGGTCAGTTTGGAACTGTGAGGCGATAGCGGAGTTTCGCCTTGGCGTCCGCGCCGAGGCGGTCGTAGAAACGGACGGCTTTTTCGTTCCAGACGGGGGTCTGCCACTGGATCTCGGTGAGGCCGAGGTTGTGCGCCTCTGCCGTCACGGCGTCCATGAGCAGTGCACCGAGGCCTGAGCCTCGGTTGCCGGAGTTCAGGAAGAGGCAGTCCATGTGGAGGTATTCGCGGCCCTCCCAGGTGGAGAGTTCGGGCGCGCAGGTGGCGTAGCCGACGACCTCGCCGCCAGGCAGCTCTGCCACCAGGCAGCGCAGCCGTGGTGTCGGGGTGGCGAAGAGCAGGGCTTTGAGTCGCTGCGCGAGGTCGGGTGAGGGCGGTGCGGCTTGTTCGTACGCGGCGTGCTCGGCAGCCAGTTCGGCGATCCGCGGCAGATCGTCGGGGCGTGCATGCCGCACGTTCGGGGCACTTTTCACCGGACGCTTCCCGTCAGGGTGTCCGCGCCCCAGGCGGTCAGGCGGTTTGTGATCGGGCCGCTGCCGTCGAGGACATGCCGTGAGAATGCGTCGCGTTCATGGGCCAGGATGGCGGCTTCCCAGACACAGGGGGCAAGGCCGGTGCGGCCTGGGCGGAGCTGGTCGGGGTGCCCGGCTGGTCCGGTGAAGATGGCCAGGTCGGACATGTGCCCCTCGATCCAGCTGTGGACCAGGACGTAGTCGCCGTCGCCGCCGGCGTGCATGATCAGGACAGCGAGCCCGAGTGACCCGCGAGTGCGGCCGAGTTCCAGGTGTGCCGCGGTGATCCGCAGGGCGGCGGCGATGTCCTGCTCCGTCACGGTGCGGCCTGGTGCCTGAAGAAAGTAGGTCTTGACCAAGTGGCCGCTGGCCTCTCGGGTGCCTGCAGTCCGTGTGGTGCGTTCGTGGTGCCCCTGGGCCAGGGTGAGCAGTGCTTCCGTGTCCACTGCCGCTGGCAGTTCGTCGCGATCACTCATTCGTCCATCATGCAGTGCGCGTTCTCGACCGGACCCCTCTCCGGAACTTGCCGACACATGACCGAGACGGAGCTGCACATGCCTACAGAAAGGCGGGACTGCCTGCACATCGCAGAGACAGGACAGCGCTTAAGCGCGGACGCTCCCCGAACGTGGCGTAGCGCACTTTTGCAAGCAGGCGCTTGCAATAGTTAGCAAGGGTGCGGCAAGGTAGAGGCATGGCATCGCTCAACGTCGGCAATCTTGGTGAGTACCTGCGCGAACAGCGGCGCACCGCGCAGCTGTCCCTCAGGCAGCTCGCCGATGCCGCCGGGGTGTCCAATCCGTATCTGAGCCAGATCGAGCGCGGGCTGCGCAAGCCGAGCGCGGAGGTACTGCAGCAGGTCGCCAAGGCGCTGCGGATCTCCGCCGAGACGCTGTACGTGCGGGCCGGGATTCTGGACGCCGAGCGTGACAGGGACGACGTGGAGACGCGTGCGGTCATCCTCGCCGATCCCACGCTCAACGAACGGCAGAAGCAGGTGCTGCTGCAGATCTACGAGTCCTTCCGCAAGGAGAACGGGTTCGAGATCGCCGATCCGGACAGCCCCCCGACCTCAACGGACGTCCCTGTGCCGGACGTTCCGGGCAGTAGGACAGATGCGGATACGGATACGGATACAGACATAGGCGCCGGCAGCGACGCCGACCCGCAACAGACGGCCAGTTGACGCACCGGATCCACCAGTCGAGACCGGCCCGACGCACGCGGCAACCCCAAACCCTCAGTCCGAAGCAACCCGGGAGGACCATCACCATGGCCATCACCGACGACCTGCGCAAGACCTTCAGCGACCCCACGCCGCTCTACTTCGCCGCCGGTACCGCCGACCTCGCCCTTCAGCAGGCCAGGAAGGTGCCCGGCCTGGTCGAGCAGCTGCGTGCCGAGGCGCCGGCCCGGATCGACGCCGTACGCGGCACCGACCCGAAGGTGGTTCAGGAGAAGGCTGCCGCCCGCGCCAAGGAGGCGCAGGAGAAGGCCGCCAGCCGCGCCAAGGAGGCGCAGGAGACCATCCAGACCAAGGTCGGCGAGTTCATCAGCACGCTGGACGGCGACCTGAAGAAGCTCGGCTCCACGATCGACACCGACCTGAAGAAGCTCGGTGAGAGCGCCCAGGACCTCGCCCTGCGCAGTGTCGGCGTCGCCGCCGAGTACGCCGTGAAGGCGCGCGAGACCTACGAGAAGGTCGCCGAGCACGGCGAGCAGACCGTGCGGACCTGGCGCGGCGAGGCCGCCGAGGAGATCGAGGAACTGGCCATCGCCGTCGAGCCGAAGGGCGAGCCGAAGGCTGAGTCGGTCGAGGTCAGGACGGCGACCGAGGAGACGACGCCGGCCCCGGTCCCGGTCCCGGTTGAGGCCAAGGTCGCGCCCGCCCCGGCGAAGAAGGCCGCCGTCAAGAAGGCCCCGGCCGCCCGTAAGCCGGCCGCCAAGAAGACGACTCCGCCCGCCAAGTAGGCCGAGGCGGGACAGGCAGAGCCGAACAGGTGAAACACCGTGTACAGGGACGGGCCGGGCACTCCATGCGTGCCCGGCCCGTTGTGCGGGTAGCGGGTTTGCGGTTGCGGGTACGGTGACCGCACATACGAACTGACCGAGCTTGGTGGTGGACGTTGTGCTGATGCAGGGGTTCGCAGGGTTTTTGTGGCTGTTGAGTGTTGCCCTGATCCTTTTCAGTGGCTTCGCGCTGATCGACGCCGCGACGCGCCGCGAGGACGCCTACCGGGCGGCGGACAAGAAGACCAAGCCGTTCTGGCTGATCGTCCTCGCGCTCGCCTTCGTGGTGAACCTGATCTTCAACATCCTGTCGTTCCTGCCGATCATCGGCCTGATCGCGACGATCGTGTACATGGTCGACGTACGGCCGGCACTGCGCGGCCTTCCGGGCGACGGACGCAGCCGCAGAAGCGGCGGCTCCAGCAGCGACGGTCCGTACGGTCCGTACAACGGCGGTCGCTGACTCCTGACTGCTCTCCGCGAGGTCTACGCCACGCGGTCCAGCAGCAGTACCGCCAGGTCGTCCGTCAGCTCCCCGCCGTTCAGCTCGCGCACCTCGCTCACGGCCGCCCGCAGCAGCTTCTCGCCGCGCAGGCCCTGCGCCAGCTGGCGGCGGATCATCGCCACCATGCCGTCCTGGCCGAGCCGTTCCCGGCCGGCACCGATATGTCCCTCGATCAGACCGTCCGTGTAGAGCATCAGCGTCCACTCGGCCCCGAGCTGCACCTGTGTACGGGGCCAGCGGGCCCCCGGCAGCAGCCCCAGCGCCGGGCCGTTGTTGTCGTACGGCAGCAGGTCCGCCACGACGGCGGACTCGCCGGGCACGTGTGCCGGGCGTACCAGCAGCGGAGACGGGTGGCCGGCCAGGCACAGGCCCGCGCTGCGGCCGTCCGGCGCGATGTCGACCGTACAGACCGTCGCGAAGATCTCGTCGCTCTCGCGTTCGTGCTCAAGGACCTGCTGGAGCGTGCCCAGCAGCGCGTCGCCGCACAGGCCCGCCAGGGTCAGCGCGCGCCACGCGATGCGCAGCTCCACGCCGAGCGCCGCCTCGTCGGGGCCGTGCCCGCACACGTCGCCGATCATCGCGTGGACCGTGCCGTCGGGCGTGCGGACCGTGTCGTAGAAGTCGCCGCCGAGCAGGGCTCGGGAGCGGCCGGGGCGGTAGCGGGCGGCGAAGCGCAGCGAGGAGCCGTCGAGGAGCGGGGTGGGCAACAGGCCGCGTTCCAGACGGGCGTTCTCCTGGGCCCGCAGCCGGGACTCGGTGAGCCGGCGTTCAGCTTTGTCGGAACGCTTCCTCTCCACGGCGTAGCGGATCGCGCGGCTCAGCAGCCGGCCGTCCAGCTCATCGCGGAAGAGGTAGTCCTGGGCGCCGACGCGCACGGCCTCCGCACCGCGCTCGGCGTCGCCGGAGGCGGTGAGCGCGAGGACGGCGTGCCGGGGCGCGAGCCGCAGTACGTGCTTGAGTACCGCCAGCTCGTCGTCGTTGCCGTCCTCGGCGTGGTGGGGCGCGGGCAGCGCGAGGTCCAGCAGGATGCAGTGGACGTCGTCGGTGAGCAGCCGCTCGGCCTCGGTGAGGTTGCGGGCCGTGCGGACACGGATCGGTTTGCCCGTGGAGTCGAGCAGCTCGGGCACGACGGGCGAGCCGCCCGGGTCGTCCTGGATCAGCAGCAGGGTCAGAGGCGTGGCGGCGTCGGTGCCGGTGGCCGTCTGCCTGCGCGGAGCCGCTTCGCCGGAGGGGGTGCCTGTGGGGCCGGGGCCGGGGGTGCCTGCGGGGCCTGCTCCGGGCATGGCCGGGGCCTGCGCCTGACCGTTTTCCACGGCCGGGATCGGTCTCTGCCGCGGTACGGGTACGGGCATCGTCGTGGGTTCCTTCCCTCCCCCCGAGGGCACGATGGGCGAGGGGTCTCGATCCATCGACCGGGACCATAGCGGTTGACGGGGCCGCAGCGGAATGGTTGGCGGCGCGTCGACGCGCTGGCGCCGGTGTCATATGCCTTGCTCCGCAACGCACTTGGGCACGGGGTTGCCCGCCCGCGAATGACGAATGTCACGTCCCCACGAGGTGCGCGGGAGCCGGCGCGTGCGGTGAGTCACGTGGGGCGTGTCACGCGTTGTGCGGAATGTGCCGTACGGCGTGGAAAGTGCCGTACGCGATGAGTCGCCCGGGCTCAGACGGTGGGCCGGACCACCCCGAGTATCGGCATCGACCCCGCCCCCGCGATCGTCACCGTCCGCCCCGGCCGCGGAGCGTGCACCATCGCGCCGTCGCCCACGTACATCGCGATGTGGCTCGCGTCGTCGAAGTAGACGATCAGGTCGCCGGGGCGCATGTCCTGGATGTCGACGCGGGGCAGCTGGGCCCACTGCTGCTGCGAGGTGCGCGGAATGGGGACGCCGGCCGCCGCCCAGGCCGCCGAGGTCATCCCCGAGCAGTCGAACGAGTCCGGACCCTCGGCGCCCCACACGTACGGCTTGCCTATCTGGTCCGTCGCGAACTCCACGGCCTTCTTGCCCTGCGCCGTCGCCTTGCCGTTGAGCTCGTCGAGGATGCCGGAACCGAGCCAGGACGTCTGCGCCTTGTAGGCCGCCGCGCGCTCCAGCTCCGCGAGGCGTTCCTTCTCCTTCTTCTCCAGCTGGGACTCCAGCTGTTCGGCTGCCGCAACCTGTTCCTTGATCTTCTTCTGGGCGGCGGCCTTGGCCTTCCGGCTCGTGTCCAGCTTCTTCCACTGGGCCGAGGCGTCCTGCGCGTACTGCTCCAAGTCCTGCTGGGTGCGCGTCATTTCGGCGAGCAGGCCCTTGGTCGCCTTCTGGCCCTGCCGGACCCGGCCGACACCCTCCAGCCACGCCTGCGGGTCGTCGCTGAGCCACAGCCGCGCCTCCGGCGGCAGGCCCCCGGAGCGGTACTGGGCGCGGGCCGCGGCGCCCGCGCGGTCCTTCAACTCGGCGAGCCGCTCCTGCCCCCTGACGATCTCCCGGGCCAGCTCGACGATCTCGGTGGACTGCCGCTCGGTCTGCTCCTCCGCCGCGTTGTACGCGTCCGTGGCGACCGCCGCGTCGTGGTAGAGCCGCTCCAGCCTCTTGCGTACGGCTTCCAGGTCCCTGTTCGGCGGCAGCGTCACGCTCGGGGTCGGTGTGGGCGTCGGGGTCGGTGCCGGGCTCGCGAAGGCGGTGCCGGCACCGCCCAGGACGGTGACCGCGCAGACCAGCCCCACGGCTGTCGCGACCAGACTGCGCTTGCCGGTTCCCATTCCCCGTACCCCCGAACCTTTTGCCTGCCTGATTAACCGTCAGTAACTTACGGGCGCTCGGGGGATCGTGCCATGTCACCGCAGAAAGAAACAGACCTCCCGCCCCGGACGCCCGAGTTGCCTGCCCTTCCCGCTTCCCCCGCATGTGTGACGAACGGCGCAGGGAGATCGTTGCCCGCGATCCGCGACCAGTTCGAGGCACCCGAAAGGCCTGAAAAGCCGGTGAGCCAGCGCCAATCACGCAGGCCGCCGGGCCGGCGAACCGGCGAACCGGCGAACTTCCGGGGCTGCCGGGCTGCCGGGCTGTCGGGCTGCCGAGCCGTCGGGCCCCGGGTTGGCGAACCGACTGGTTCGCGGCTCAGTGTCGGGGCGTCAACGCTGCCCACGCCACGGTCCGCCGGGCCGTCGAGCCCCGAACCGCCGAACCGCCGAACCGTCGAGCCCCGAACCGCCGGGCCGGCGAACCGGCGAGCCTCCGGGGCTGTCGGGCTGCCGAGCCGTCGAGCTGTCGAGCTGTCGAGCCCCGGGCCGGCGAACCGACCGGCCCGCGGCTCAGCGTCGGGGCGCCAACGCCCCCCACGCCACGGTCACTTCCCCCTGGCGCCACCGCGCCGCCCCGTCCGTCACCGGCCAGTCCGCCGTCAGGTCCCGCACCGCCCGGATCCAGCGCTGGCGAGCCCCGTACGAGGCGTAGGGCGCCGCGGCCGCCCAGGCGCGGTCGAAGTCGCGCAGGAAGGCGTGCACCGGTTCGCCGGGGACGTTCCGGTGGATGAGGGCCTTCGGGAGGCGCTCGGCGAGGTCGGAGGGGCGCTCCAGGGAGCCGAGCCGGGCGGCGAAGGTGACCGTGCGCGGCCCCTCGGGCCCAAGGGCGACCCACACATGCCGCCGCCCGATCTCGTCGCACGTCCCCTCGACGAGCAGCCCGCCCCCGGGGACGTCGGTCGCCGGTGCGAGCCGGGCACACAGTCGCGCCCAGACCTCGGCGACAGCGGCCTCCTCGTACTGCCGCAGCACGTTCGCCGCGCGGATCAGCGCCGGCCGCTCCTGGACCGGGATCTCGAAGCCGCCGTGCCGGAAGGCCAGCCCCTCGCGTTCGTACGGCTTCGCCGCCGCGACCCGGGCCGGCTCGATCTCGACGCCGACCACGCGCGCGTGTGGCGCCACGGTACGCAGCCGTGCGAGCAGTTCGACGGCCGTCCAGGGCGCGGCGCCGTACCCGAGGTCGACCGCGACGGGGGAGGGGGCGCGGCGCAGGGCGGCGCCGTGCGTGGCCGCGATCCAGCGGTCCATACGGCGCAGGCGATTGGGGTTGGTGGTGCCGCGCGTCACCGTTCCCACGACGGAGGTCCCCCCACTCGGGCGAAGCCGGGAGCGGGGGAGGGCCGATGCGCGGGGAGCCATGGGTACGAGGGTAAGGGGCGGTGACGTATCGAACGGTTGAGCGGTAAATGGTAATGATTCGGCAAAGGGGAAATGAGTCGCCCGCTCCTGGCGTTGACCCTTCGGAGCTCTGTGAAGGGTGATCCGCGGTGAGTGGTCCGCGGTGAGCCGGAGCAGAGCAGAACACAGTGGGCAGAGAAGGACAGAGTGGGCAGATTCGGGGCCGAGGAGGAGGAACGCCACGTGAGCCAGTACATCGGCCTGCTGGGCCGCCGCCGCAGGCCCCGCCGCGTGGCCATGCTCTCCGTGCACACCTCCCCGCTCCACCAGCCGGGCACGGGCGACGCCGGCGGTATGAACGTCTACATCGTCGAGCTCGCGCAGCGCCTCGCCGCGATCAACATCGAGGTCGAGATCTTCACCCGGGCCACCACGGCCGCCCTCCCCCCGGCCGTCGAGCTGGCCCCCGGCGTCCTCGTGCGCCACATCGACGCGGGCCCCTACGAGGGCCTGCCCAAGGAGGACCTGCCCGCCCAGCTGTGCGCCTTCACCCACGGCGTCATGCAGGCCTGGGCCGGCCACCGCCCCGGCCACTACGACCTCGTCCACTCGCACTACTGGCTCTCCGGCCACGTCGGCTGGCTCGCCGCCGAGCGCTGGGGCGCCCCCCTGGTGCACGCCATGCACACCATGGCCAAGGTCAAGAACGCCGCCCTGGCCACGGGCGACGACCCCGAGCCCGCCGCCCGCGTGATCGGCGAGATGCAGGTCGTGGCCGCGTCCGACCGCCTCATCGCCAACACCGCCGAAGAGGCCGACGAACTCGTACGGCACTACGACGCCGACCCCCGCAAGGTCGCCGTCGTCCACCCGGGCGTCAACCTCGACCGCTTCTCCCCGGCCGACGGCCGCGCCGCCGCCCGCGCCCGTCTGGGCCTCCCGCAGGACGCCCTGATCCCCCTCTTCGCGGGCCGCATCCAGCCCCTGAAGGCCCCCGACGTGCTGCTTCGCGCGGTCGCCGTCCTCCTGGACGAGCGCCCCGAGCTGCGCTCCCGAATCGTCGTCCCCGTGGTCGGCGGCCCGAGCGGCAGCGGCCTGGCCAAACCGGAGGGCCTCCAGAAGCTCGCCGCCCGCCTGGGCATCGCGGACGTCGTACGCTTCCGTCCGCCGGTCGGCCAGGAGCAGCTCGCGGACTGGTTCCGGGCGGCCTCCGTCCTGGTCATGCCGTCCTACAGCGAATCGTTCGGCCTGGTCGCCATAGAGGCGCAGGCCGCGGGCACACCGGTGCTGGCGGCAGCGGTGGGCGGTCTCCCGGTGGCGGTCGACGAAGGTCGTACGGGATTCCTCGTACAGGGCCACGATCCGGCCGCCTACGCGCGGGTGCTGCGTGATTTCGCCGACGACGAGACCCTGTCCGCCCGGATGGGCGCGGCGGCGGCCCGGCACGCGCAGAGCTTCGGCTGGGACGCCTCGGCCGCCGCCACGGGGGACGTCTACACGGCCGCGATGCAGGCCCACAGGCGTCGCGTACGCTCGCTGTATGGCTGATGCGGCGTCGATCATCGAGCAGGTTCTCACCGAGGCCGAACTGGACTGGGAGAGCCCGAAGCCCGGCAACTACGTCGTGAAACTCCCGGGAACCCGCAAACTCTCGACGACGGTCTCGTTCCTGGTGGGCAAGCACTCCCTGTCACTCAACGCCTTCGTGATCCGCCACCCCGACGAGAACGAGGCGGGCGTCCACCGCTGGCTGTTGGAACGCAACCTCAAGCTGTACGGCGTGAGTTACGCGGTGGACCGTCTGGGCGACGTCTACGTGACGTCCAGACTCCCCCTGTCCGCGATCACCCCGGAGGAGATCGACCGTCTGCTCGGCTCGGTCCTGGAGGCGGCCGACGGCGGCTTCAACACCCTTCTGGAGCTGGGCTTCGCGTCGGCGATCCGCAAGGAGTACGCCTGGCGGGTGTCCCGGGGCGAGCCGACCCGCAACCTGGACGCGTTCGCCCACCTCACCCGGCGCCCCGGTCCTGCGGACTGAACCCGCTACGGACTGAACCCGCTACGGACTGAACCCGCTACGGACCGGATCCGCCGCTGAGCCGGTACCGCCCCGGCGGCACGCCCACCAACTTCTTGAAGTGGCGGGTGAGATGGGCCTGGTCGTAGAACCCGGTGGCCGTCGCGACCTCGCCGGGAGGCAGCCCGTCGAGGAGAAGCCGCCGGGCGCGTTCGACGCGACGGGCCGTCAGATACCGATGCGGCGGCATCCCGAACGCCGCGCTGAACGCCCGTACGAGATGCGCGGGATGGGCGTGCACGAGCCGCGCGGCCTCGTCGAGCGCGATCCCGTCGACGAGCCGCTCGTCGAGCAGCTCGCGCAACTGCCGGGCGAGCGGCGGATCGGCACGCGGCGGACGGGGTACGTCCGTCGCCCGCAACCGCGTACGCAGCCGCTCGGCGACGAGCGCCAGCCGACTGGCGGCCTCGAACTCCTCCCCGTCCCCCACGAGCGCGCCGTGCAACTGCCCGACGCGCAGCCGCAGCAGGGGATCGCGCAGATCGGGCTGGTCGACTGCGGCCCCGATGAACTCGTCGCCGAGATGGGTGGAGTCGAGATACAGCACCCGTTTGCGGAACCCGCCCGGAGTCGCGGGCGACCCGTTGTGCGGCACGTGCGGCGGCAGCAGGGTCACGGTGTCGTGCGGGGTGCCCCGCTCATGCCGGTCGAGGTCGTACCGTACGGCGCCGTCGTCGACGATGAGCAGCGTCCAGGAGTCGTGTACGTGCATCGGGTAGGCGTACTCGACGAAGTGGGCGTGGAACACCTCAAGGACACCCGGGACGCGCGGGCGCCAGGCGGAGACGTTTCGCTGCTGCGAGGGTGAGGCGGCCACGCAAGGAACGTACAAGACGCGGGGGTGCGCCGGTCGGCAGTCTCGACCCATGAACGCAACGGACACGACGCCTGCCCCCGCCCCCGTCCGCTTCGACACGAAGATCGCCGTGGTCCTGCGCGAGGACCTGGAACACTGGCAGCGCCTGAACGTGACGGCGTTCCTGGTCAGCGGCCTGGGGACGACGGTCCCCGAGGTGATCGGCGAGCCGTACGAGGACGCGGACGGCACCCCGTACCTCCCGATGTTCCGTCAGCCGGTCCTGGTCTTCGAGGCGACGAAGGAGACGCTGACGGCGGCACACGGACGGGCGGTGTCCCGCTCCCTGCCGTGCTCGGTCTTCACGTCCGACCTGTTCGGCACGGGCAACGACCGGGACAACCGCGCGGCGGTACGGGCCGTGGGGGCGGGGGAGCTGGATGTGGTGGGGGTGGCGGTGTACGGGCCGAGGAACGCGGTGGACAAGGTGGTCAAGGGGTCGCGGATGCACCCGTGACGGGCGGGGCGGCGGGAACGGCGTCGGCGGGGGAGGGCTCCTCGGCAAGCCCCTCCGCCGGCTTGTCCACGGGCGCCTCCGCCGCAACCCGCCCCATCAGCACCCAGTACCCCACGCCCGCCACGGTCCCGATCACCGCGCACAGCCCCCACAGCCAATCCGCGCCCAACCGGTCGATGACCAAGCCGGACATCAGCGGGGCGACGAGCCCGGCGACCGACCAGGACATCGTGTACATGCCCTGGTAGCGACCGCGCCCGTGCAGAGGGGACAGCCGCACGACCAGCCCGGTCTGGGTGGGCGCGTTGACGATCTCGGCCAGGGTCCACACGCACACCGTGAGGATGAAGACGCCGACCGACCCGGCGAAGGCGGTGAGCCCGAACCCGTACCCGGCGAGGAGGGACGAGGCCACGAGGAGCCCGCGGGCGTCCCGGTGCTCGATGAACCGGGTGACCGGGATCTGCAACGCGACGACGAGCACGCCGTTGACGGCGACGACCATCCCGAAGTCCGCCGGGGTGAACCCGGCCTCGCCCATGGCGATCGGCAGCCCGACCAGGCCCTGCTGGAAGACGAGGGCGACGAGGAAGCACAGCCCGACGACGCTCATGAAGCGTCCGTCGCGCAGCACGGTACCGAGCCCGACGGACGCCTCCGCCTGCTTCGTTCTCGTGGTCTGCGTCGGCCGTGACTCGGGCACCTTGAGGAAGATGACGACCGCGCAGGCCAGCGTCATACCGGCCTCGACGAGGAACCCGGCGACATAGCTGACCTCGACGATGAAGCCGGCGCCGGCGGAGGAGACGGCGAAGCCGAGGTTGATGGCCCAGTAGTTCAGGGAGAAGGCGCGGACGCGGTCCTCGGGCCGCACGATGTCGGCCATCATCGCCTGCACGGCCGGCCGTGAGGCGTTGCTCGCCATACCGACGAGAAAGGCGACGCCCGCGATGGCGACGGGGTGGTGCACGAAACCGAGCAGCGCGACGGAGAAGGCCGTGGACGACTGCGCGATGAGAAGAGTGGGGCGCCGGCCCAGCCGGTCGGTCATCACCCCGCCGCCGATCGACGAGACGACCCCGCCCAGCCCGAGCAGGGCGACGACGAGACCGGCGTACGAGGCGGAGTAGCCGCCGTCGAGGGTCAGGTAGATCGCCATGAACGTGGCGACGAAGGCCCCGAGCCGGTTGACGAGGGTGCTGGTCCACAGCCACCAGAACTCGCGGGGCAACCCGGAGACGGATTCTCGGGCAGCGCGTTTCAGGGCGGCGAGTGACACAGGTATCCCCCACGGACGTAAGCAGCTCGGACGGTGATGACAACTTACGAGCGGGTCGCGCGAGGGGACCACTCAATTAACAGATCCCGTCAACCGTCCGGTTGCCGGGCGGCCGAGCAGCGGATCAGGACGTTCTACTACGCTCGGGGGCATGGCCGACGCACCGTACAAGCTGATCCTCCTCCGCCACGGCGAGAGCGAATGGAACGCGAAGAACCTGTTCACCGGCTGGGTGGACGTCAACCTCACCGACAAGGGCGAGAAGGAGGCGGTCCGCGGCGGTGAGCTGCTCAAGGACGCCGGCCTGCTCCCCGACGTGCTCCACACGTCCCTCCAGAGGCGCGCGATCCGCACGGCCCAGCTTGCCCTGGAGTCCGCGGACCGCCACTGGATCCCGGTCCACCGCAGCTGGCGCCTGAACGAGCGCCACTACGGCGCCCTCCAGGGCAAGGACAAGGCCCAGACGCTCGCCGAGTTCGGCGAGGAGCAGTTCATGCTCTGGCGGCGCTCGTACGACACCCCGCCGCCGCCCCTTGAGGACGGCACGGAGTTCTCCCAGTCGGGCGACCCCCGCTACGCGACGATCCCCCCGGAGTTGCGCCCCCGCACGGAGTGCCTGAAGGACGTCGTCGTCCGCATGCTCCCGTACTGGTACGACGGCATCGTCCCCGACCTCCTGGCGGGCCGCACGGTCCTGGTCGCGGCCCACGGCAACAGCCTCCGCGGCCTGGTCAAGCACCTGGACGGTGTCTCCGACGAGGCGATCTCGGGTCTGAACATCCCGACGGGCATCCCCCTCGCCTACGAACTGGACGCCGACTTCAAGCCGGTGAAGCCGGGCGGCACCTACCTCGACCCGGACGCGGCTGCGGCGGCGATCGAGGCGGTCAAGAACCAGGGCAAGAAGAAGTAGCTTTCGTGATCATGCCCCCGACCTGCGCTCATGGCGTGGATCGGGGGCATTTTCACGGTCTCGTGCGCAAGGAGGTCGGCGAAAGCGCACAACCTCCCAGGCGCCCCCTCTGTCTGACGCAGGTGAAGTCACCACTCGATTCATCGAACGTGGGGGAAACCACACCATGCGCATACGCGCCACTGTCGCCACCGTCACCGCGGCCGCCCTCAGCGCCGCTCTGGCCGTCACCGCTCTCGCCGCCCCGGCCGCCGGGGCCGAGCAGGACGACACACCCACACAGATCAAGAACATCGAGGTCAACCAGAACCGCGACTACACCGTTGTCGTCGAGGCCGCGCGGAAGGTCAAGTTCCCGATCTCCGCGCTGGTCCACGACCCGTCGGGCATCAAGAGCGTGTCGTTCTCGCTGCAGCACGGAGCGACCGAGGCGGAAGTCGACGGGCGCATCGCGCAGGTCGGGCCCAGCCGCTGCGTGAAGGTCGACGAGTCCTGGTCCAAGTGCGAGGCCGTCATGATCGCCGACCCGTACACGAACGTCCGCAGCAACGCCCTCGCCGGTGCCTGGGGCATAAACATCGTGGCCGTCGACGGCGAGGGCAACGTCACCCGCGAGGATTACATGCCCCTGGCACGCATCAAGCGTAAGACCCACCTGTCCCTGGCCGACGCCACCCCGGAGCCGGTGAAGAAGGGCAAGAACCTCACGGTCAAGGCCCGGATGATCGTCGCCAGCTGGGAGAAGCACAAGGACGTGCCCCTCATCGGGCACCAGGTGCTGCTCCAGTTCCGCCAGGGCGCGAGCGGCCCCTTCAAGACGCTGAAGAAGGTCAGGACCGACCGCAACGGCTGGGCCACGGCCACCGTGCAGGCGACGGTCGACGGCCAGTACCGCTACGACTTCGCGGGCACGTCCCTCACGCAGGCCAGGTCCGGCCTGGCCGACTTCGTCGACGTGAAGTGAGCCCGGACGGTTTGAAGTGACCGTCCCCTGCCCGCCGCAATCGGCGGGCAGGGGACCTCCTCGTACCTGCCTACCGCGCCCTCACGCCGTCAGCGGCACCGGATGGACCTCGTCGGCGAGGTGCCCGGCGCGTTCGTGGATGCGCTGCACCGCTTCCGCCGAGGGGGCCTCGGAGAGGCAGTAGACCGTGCCGGAATCGGGGTCCGCCCACGCCTTCTCGAAGTGGACCCCCTCGTCCTTCTCTATGGCCAGGTCGGCTTGGTGGGCCGCGTGCAGCTGGTCGGCCGTGATGCCCTTCATACCGTGGTGGACGTCCATGAACTGGGGCATGGCGCCGCACCTCCTATCCCTGTGATTCCTCTGGGGTACCGCTTGACTGCCTTCCATCCTCTGCCCGTACGGCCGCCCCGGCGACCGCGACCCCGTACGCCGGACAGTCACCGCGGCCGGGCCCATGGCCACGAGGACGTCGGTCGCCCTGCGCACGAAAGTCGAAGAGGATGTAAGGGGGCACAAGAGGACGTAAGAGTCCACCTCCGTCACCCCGGTGCCCGGAGGAGCAACTCCCCGGTCTTTCCCGCTACGTCAGGCCGATCTCGTCGCAGTCCGCCGCGTACTCCGGGGTGCAGATGTCCTCGATGGTGTAGACGCCGTCCTCGATCACCGTGTCCTTGATGTTCTCCTGTGTGAGGGCCACCACGGGCACCAGCATCGCCGGGATCTTCTTCTTCGTCGGGCTGTCGACGCTGTCCCGGGTCAGCGCGTCGAACTCGATCGAGCGGCCCTGCACCTTGGCCACCGCCATGGACGCGGCGTTGTTGGCCTCCAGGATGAACGACTTGTAGACGCTCATGTACTGCTCACCCGAGACGATCCGCTGCACCGCCGCCAGGTCCGCGTCCTGCCCGGTCACCGGCGGGATCCTGGCGGCGCCCGCCTCCTTCAGCGCGTCGATGACCGCGCCGGCCATGCCGTCGTTCGCCGAGTACACGGCGGCGATGTTGCCCAGCCCGACGGACTTGATCGCCGTCTCCATGTGGACCTTGGCGACCTCGGGCAGCCAGTCCTTGGTGTCGTACGACCCCGCGATCTGCACCTTGCCCTGGAGCTCGACCATCGCGCCCTCCTTGAAGAGGGCCGAGTTCGGGTCCGCGAGCGAGCCGTTGATCATGACGATCTTGCTGGTCGCGGCCTTGTCGCCGAGGGACTCCACGATCGAGCGGCCCTGCACCTCGCCGACGAGCTCGTTGTCGTGCGAGACGTACGCGTCGATCGGGCCCTCCGCGAGCCGGTCGTACGCGATGACGGGAATGTTCGCGTCGGCGGCCTTCTCGATGGCCGGGGCTATCGCCTTGGCGTCCACCGCGTCCACCAGGAGCACGTCCACCTGCTTGGCGATCATCTCCTCGAGCTGCTGGCTCTGCTTGGCCTTGTCCGCCTCGGCGTTGGCGTAGAGGACCTTGCCCTTGCCGTTGGTGAGGGCGGTGACCTGCTTCTCGATGAGCGGGTAGTCGAACTTCTCGAAGCGCTTCGTCTTCGTGTCGGGCAGGAGGAGCCCCACAGTGATGTCGTCGCCCTTCTTGGGCGCCGCGGAGCCGCTGCTTCCGCTGGAGCCGTCGAGGACGCCGCACGCGGCGAGCGAGAGGGCCGAGGCGGCGGCCGTCACCGCAATGGCGGTACGGCGCACGGCGGTCCGACGGGGGGTACGAGCGTTCACGGCAGGTGCCTTCCAGGCGGGGAACAGCATGACGGACCCGACTACAGATACGGAAGCCAACGCGGCGGCAGCACGTGACGTCAAGAAGTACTGGTTAACGAGATGGCAACAGGGTGCCTGATGTGCATGGACAGAGCCTGAGCGTCAACTGCTCTGAAGTGTATGCCTGTTCAACGAGCAATCGAGATCGCCGCCCACCTGTCCGAACAGGGGCGAACCGCCCCACGTACGCAAAAGGACCCCGCCTCCCGTGAGGGAGACAGGGCCCCGTGCCGTACTCGTGCCGTGTCTACGCCGTCAGCCGCACTGACACGGGTTGCCCGACTGACAACCGCACCCGCAGCCGGAACCGCAGCCACAGGCGCCGAACAGGGGCAGGTTCTTGATCTCGGCGGGATGCTGCGTGTCGCGTTCCTGCGTCGGGTCGGGCGTGCTGGGGGTCTCGGCCATGGGGCCCTCCTGGAGAGCTGGTCCTGGAGACTGGTGCCTTCTCCCCATTGCATGCCCGTCCTGTCCGGCGCGTCAACGGCGCACAGAGGCTCGCGGGGTTACGCGCCCTCGACACCAGTGGGCGGCTGCACGTCCTGCTGCAGCTCGTCCGCGTGCTCACCCGTCACCAGGAACACCACACGCTTGGCGACCGACACCGCGTGGTCCGCGAAGCGCTCGTAGTAGCGGCCCAGCAGCGTCACGTCGACCGCCGTCTCGATGCCGTGCTTCCAGCGGTCGTCGATCAGGTGACGGAAGAGCGTGCGGTGCAGGAGGTCCATCTCGTCGTCGTCCGTCTCCAGCTGCATCGCCAGATCGACGTCCTTGGTGATGATGACCTCGGCCGCCTTCGCCATCAGG
Organism: Streptomyces sp. ADMS; assembly: GCF_033441795.1. Classification (NCBI taxonomy): domain Bacteria; kingdom Bacillati; phylum Actinomycetota; class Actinomycetes; order Kitasatosporales; family Streptomycetaceae; genus Streptomyces; species Streptomyces sp. ADMS. Next base: position 38,663 of record NZ_JAVFVX010000048.1, read on the forward strand.
CGCTGCGCGAGCTGGCCCATCTCCAGGATCGTGGCGTGCAGGTCGTGCGGGACCGCGCGCTCCGGGAAACGCAGCCGGGCCAGCTTGGCGACGTGCTGGGCGAGGTCGCCCGAGCGCTCCAGGTCGGCGCTCATCCGCAGCGACGTGACGACGATCCGCAGGTCGGTCGCCACCGGCTGCTGGCGGGCCAGCAGCGCTATCGCGCGGGCCTCCAGGTCGTGCTGGAGCTCGTCGATCCTGGCGTCGGCCTCGATGACACTTTCGGCCAGTTTCAGGTCGGCGTCCAGGATCGCCGTCGTGGCACGCCCGATCGCCGACCCGACGAGTCGGGCCATCTCGACCAGACCTTCGCCGATCGAGTCAAGTTCCTCGTGGTACGCGTCACGCATCAGGTGTCCCTCTCTTGGCGTCCGTTCGGGGCGAACAGCGGGCCCCGTAACCCCCACGCTCCCACGTTGGGTCCCGCACGCGTCGTTTTCCGCCCCGACAAATGAACCAATACTGGCTCCAAGGTGAACTCTGGGCGACGAGTGTTCGAGGTCGCACACGGATGGCTGTGGCCATGTCGTACCCCATGCCTAACCTGGACGCATGGACGTGAACGCGGCAGTCGCCGCAGCGGCAGCGATCGCCGGGGTGCTCACCGGTGTCATCGCCGTGCTGGCGTTCCGCTGGAGCGAGCGCGACCAGAAACGCCCCACCAGAACCTCCCTGCACACGGACCCCGTGCTGCCGCCCGGTGTCGACACGGTGCTGTCCGTCCTGCGGTCCTCGGCCGTCGTACTCGACGAGGCGGACGCCGTCGTCAAGGCCAGCTCGGCGGCGTACGCCCTCGGTCTGGTCCGTGGCGGAAAGCTTTCGGTGGAGCCGATGCTCCAGATGGCCCGCGACACCCGGCGCGACGGCGAGATACGCCAGGTCGAGCTGGACCTCCCCAGACGCGGCACAGGCCGCGGCGAGGCGCTCGCGGTCTCCGCGCGCGTCGCCCCGCTGGGCTCGCGCCTCGTGCTCCTCCTCGTCGAGGACCTCACCGAGGCCCGGCGCATCGAGGCCGTACGGCGCGACTTCGTCGCCAACGTCAGCCACGAGCTCAAGACCCCCACCGGAGCCCTCTCCCTCCTCTCCGAGGCCGTCATGGGCGCCTCGGACGACCCGGAGGCCGTCGAGCGCTTCGCCGGCCGTATGCAGATCGAGGCGACCCGGCTGACCAGCCTCGTCCAGGAACTCATCGACCTCTCCCGGGTGCAGAACGACGACCCGCTGGAGGACGCCGAACCGGTCCGCGTCGACGAACTCGTCGCCGAGGCCGTCGACCGTTGCCGCCACCAGGCCGGCACCAAACACATCACCATGGCCGCCGGAGGCACCGCCGACCTGCGCGTCTGGGGCAACCGCGGCCAGCTGGCCGCGGCCCTCGGCAACCTCGTCGAGAACGCCGTCAACTACTCGCCCTCCGCCACCCGTGTCGGCATAGCGGCCCGCCGGGTGAACGCGCCGGGCGGAGACCTGATCGAGGTCGCCGTGACCGACCAGGGCATAGGCATCTCCGACAAGGACAAGGAGCGCATCTTCGAGCGCTTCTACCGCGTCGACCCGGCCCGCTCCCGCGCCACCGGCGGTACGGGTCTCGGGCTGGCGATCGTCAAGCACGTGGCCGCCTCGCACGGCGGGGAGGTCACGGTGTGGAGCTCCGAGGGACAGGGCTCCACGTTCACCCTGCGGCTGCCGGAGGCGGCCGCAGGCCGCCGCGCCCGCGCGAACCGGCACAACGCGTACGCACCCCAGTCCCTCCCCGACTCCGACCCCGAAGCCGGGGACGGACCGTCCGACCCCGGCGAAGAGGCCGACCGGACCACCGGCACATCCCCTTACGATCCGCTCCACGCCCCGGAGGTCCTTCCGTGACCCGTGTGCTCGTCGTCGAGGACGAGGAGTCCTTCTCCGACGCCCTTTCGTACATGCTCCGCAAGGAGGGTTTCGAGGTCGCCATCGCGGCCACCGGGCCCGACGGACTCGACGAGTTCGAGCGCAACGGCGCCGACCTCGTCCTCCTCGACCTGATGCTGCCGGGCCTGCCCGGCACTGAGGTCTGCCGTCAGCTGCGCGTCAAGTCCAACGTCCCGGTGATCATGGTCACCGCCAAGGACAGTGAGATCGACAAGGTCGTCGGCCTGGAGATAGGAGCCGACGACTACGTCACCAAGCCCTTCTCCTCCCGCGAACTGGTCGCCCGCATCCGGGCCGTCCTGCGCCGCCGCGGTGAGCCCGAGGAGGTCACCCCGGCCGCGCTGGAGGCCGGCCCGGTCCGCATGGACGTCGACCGCCACGTGGTCACCGTCTCCGGCGCCAAGGTCGACCTCCCGCTCAAGGAGTTCGACCTGCTGGAGATGCTGCTGCGCAACGCCGGCCGCGTGCTGACCCGTATGCAGCTCATCGACCGGGTCTGGGGCGCCGACTACGTGGGCGACACCAAGACCCTCGACGTCCACGTCAAGCGCCTGCGCGCCAAGATCGAGCCGGACCCGGGCGCGCCGCGGTACCTGGTGACGGTGCGGGGCCTCGGTTACAAGTTCGAGCCGTAAACCGGCCCGTACACACCGTCGTACGCCGAAGGGCGGGACCTCCTCAGGAGGTCCCGCCCTTCGGCGTACGACGGTTCAGTGACCGGCTGCGGCCGCCTCCGCCTCCGCGTCCGTGGCCGAGGTGCTCGGGTCGGCCCCGGTGGCGGGTGACTCGGCGTCTCCGCTCGGGCTGGGTGACCCGGACGCCGACGGCTCCGACGGCTCGCCGGAGGCCGAGGGCGAGGCGCTGGGGTCGCCCGGTACCTCCGGGACGTCGGTCGGGCCCCACGAGGTGTAGTAGCCCTCCGCGGGGACGACGAACGCGCGCAGGCTCACGTCACCGGTCTTGCTGAAGGTGAAGGTGATCTCCTGCGCGTTGCCGTCCTTGACCGTCTCACGGGTGTCGGCCAGCACGGCGGAGGCGTTGTTCTCGCCTCCGATGATCAGCGAGCCGCCGGCCGGGATGCTCAGGCTCTTGCCCTCGGCAGACGTCAGCTCGGCGGTCTTGCCGGCGCCCGGGACGGTGATCGACTCCAGCGTCTGAGCGGTGGTCCCGCTGTTGAAGACGGTCGCGGAGACCGCGGCCGGGCCGGTCGACTCCAGGTCCGGCTGGGTGATGATCACGACGTTCTGCAACTTGATGTCGCCGACGGTCGTGGCCGCGTTGTCCGGCCTGACCCCCAGCGTCTGGGCGTTGTTCCCGGCTGCGCACCCGGCGAGCGTGGCGACCGAGAACGCGAGGGCGGATGCGGCGAGGGCGCCGCGTCGAAGGCTGCTGCTCACGGCGGCGGCAACTCCTTGGAACGCACGGGCAGCTCCTTATAAAGCCGCCCTAAGTGACTGTCAGCGGCCTTAGGTTACCGAGCCGTTCCCGCGCCACTGCACCCGACCCGCCTCTGGAGGGGAGCAGGGGGTCCTGACCCGGCCGTGCGCGGCTGCCTCATGAGCCACTTTGGCATTCACATAAGTGCCGTCGACCGGGCTTGCGGATTCCGGTGAAGGAAAGAGCGCATCCGGAAATTGATCAGCCGCAGATCGCTGTGAGATCACGCGTGAGATCACCCGGAGATCATCTGCTTGGTCATCCACCGGACATCGGCGGGACATCGCCTGTCGTGATCAATTCCGGATTCGTCTCGCAGCCGACTCCGCTCATCGAACGGAGTAGCGGAAGCCGAACACTTGGAAGCGGACATAAGCGGATGTTTGGTCGCCCGTCGGGGCCTCTGGGTATGTGTAACGTCCGGGTTTCGCTTCGTTCGGAGAGCCGCTCCGACCTGCGAATACCGCTCCCTTCTCCTCCCCAGGGGCCCTCTCGAAGCACGTTCCTGTTACTGTTGTCAAGCCCCGAGATGTGCCCTGACCTGCGAAAACGTCATTCAGAAGCGGCAGTTTCCGTGTTACCCTGGATAGCCACGGAAGGGGTACCTGTCACATGACGTTCAAGGTTGGCGACACCGTGGTCTATCCCCATCACGGGGCCGCGCTGATCGAGGCTATCGAAACTCGCCAGATCAAAGGCGTGGACAAGACCTACTTGGTGCTGAAGGTCGCCCAGGGCGACCTGACGGTACGTGTGCCAGCGGACAATGCGGAGTTCGTCGGCGTGCGTGATGTGGTCGGTCAGGACGGGCTGGACCGGGTCTTCGAGGTGCTGCGTGCTCCGTATGCCGAGGAGCCCACGAACTGGTCGCGTCGTTACAAGGCAAATCTGGAGAAGCTCGCCTCCGGCGATGTCATCAAGGTCGCGGAAGTCGTGCGTGACCTGTGGCGTCGTGAGCGTGAGCGCGGACTGTCCGCCGGTGAGAAGCGCATGCTCGCCAAGGCTCGCCAGATCCTGGTGAGCGAGCTCGCGCTCGCGGAGAACACGAACGAGGACAAGGCCGAGGCCCTGCTCGACGAGGTGCTCGCGTCCTGAACCCCGACTGAACGCAGGTCGACCGAGCGCAGGCTTTTGAAAGCCCGCTCAAGCAGCATTCGGTTCGAGCAGCATTCAGCTCAGGCAACACAGTGAAATGCCGCGGTGCCCGATGACGTATCCAATGTCGCCGGGCGCTGCGGCATGTTCATGCCCGGATGCGTTTCTCCACCGGCAGCGGTTTCCCGCAGTCTCCGTCTCGGCAGTCGCGGATTCCCTGCCGTCTGCCAGTAGCACCGAACCACTGATACTCGGTGCGCCGGGCCCGGAGCAGACTCGACCGGAAGTCACGGAAGGGTCCCATCGAGGCTCGCGCCCGGCACTCCCCCAGGCCATACCCACGAGGGCTCGGCACACAAACCTGACAGGAACCGATGTCTGACGAATCGCGCTCCACACCGCCCGGGACACGTACGGCCGCCGTGATTCCGGCCGCCGGCCGGGGCGTACGCCTCGGCCCGGGCGCCCCCAAAGCGCTGCGCGCGCTGAACGGCACGCCCATGCTCGTTCACGCGGTGAGAGCGATGGCCGCGTCCCGCGCCGTCTCGCTGGTCGTCGTCGTGGCCCCGCCCGACGGCGCCGCCGAGGTGAAGACCCTCCTCGACGCGCACGCGCTGCCCGAACGCACGGACTTCCTGGTCGTATCCGGAGGCGCGTCCAGGCAGGAGTCGGTGAAGCTCGGCCTGGACGCGCTGCCGCCCGGCATCGACATCGTGCTCGTGCACGACGCCGCCCGCCCGCTCGTACCGGTGGACACCGTGGACGCGGTGATCGAGGCGGTACGGGACGGGGCGCAGGCCGTGGTCCCCGCGCTGCCGCTCGCGGACACCGTCAAGGAGGTCGAGCCGGCCGCGACGGCCGGGGAGCCGGAACCGGTGCTGGCGACACCGGAGCGGGCGCGGCTGCGAGCGGTCCAGACACCGCAGGGTTTCACCGTCGACACGCTCGTACGGGCCCATGAGGCGGTGACCGAGAACGTCACCGACGACGCGAGCATGGTGGAACAGCTGGGCGTGCGGGTCGTGGTCGTGCCCGGCCACGAGGAGGCGTTCAAGGTGACCAGGCCGCTGGATCTGGTGCTGGCGGAAGCGGTACTGGCCCGGAGGAGGCTGAACGGTGGCTTCTGAGTCTTCGGCAGGGGGAACAGGGGGACCGGTGCTGCCCCAGGTCGGTATCGGTACCGACATTCACGCTTTCGAGGAGGGCCGGGAGCTGTGGTGCGCCGGGCTGAAGTGGGAGGGCGAGGGGGCCGGCCTCGCCGGGCACTCCGACGCGGACGTCGTCGCCCACGCGGCGTGCAACGCGCTGTTCTCGGCGGCGGGGCTGGGCGACCTGGGGCAGCACTTCGGCACCGGGCGCCCGGAGTGGTCCGGGGCGTCCGGGGTCACGCTGCTGACGGAGGCGGCACGGATCGTGCGGGCGGCCGGGTTCACGATCGGCAATGTCGCGGTGCAGGTCGTGGGGCCGAGGCCGAAGATCGGGAAGCGGCGCGAAGAAGCGCAGAAGGTGCTGTCGGAGGCGGTGGGGGCGCCGGTGTCGGTGTCCGGCGCGACGACCGACGGGCTCGGGTTCCCGGGGCGCGGGGAGGGGCTGATGGCGGTGGCCACGGCACTGGTGGCCCGCCCGGGCTGACCTGCTCAGCCCGTCCGGGGTACCCCCTCTGCGGGGAGAGTCTGAGGACAGAACCCGTTCAGTGTCGTAGAGGGGTCTGAGGGCGCGGCCCCCAGCGCCGGCGGCGAATGTCACGAATACGTGGCCCTTGTGCACAAGCGTCGCAGGGCACTGCGTGTGGGCCACTACCCTGGAGCGGTGACTATTCGCCTGTACGACACCAGCGCCCGGCAGATCCGTGACTTCGCCCCGCTCGCGCCGGGTTGTGTCTCGATCTACCTCTGTGGCGCCACCGTGCAGGCCGCCCCGCACATCGGACATATCCGGTCGGGACTCAACTTCGACATCCTGCGCCGCTGGTTCACGTACCGCGGATACGACGTCACCTTCGTCCGCAATGTCACCGACATCGACGACAAGATCATCAGGAAGGCCGCCGAGCAGGGGCGCCCCTGGTGGTCCATCGGTTTCGAGAACGAGCGGGCCTTCAGCGACGGGTACGGCGCGCTCGGATGCCTGCCCCCGACCTACGAGCCGCGTGCCACCGGGCATGTGACCGAGATGGTCGAGATGATGCGCGGGCTCATCGAGCGCGGGCACGCGTACGAGGCCGAGGGAAACGTCTACTTCGACGTGCGCTCCTTCCCCGGGTACCTGGAGCTGTCCAACCAGGAACTCGACAACCTGCTCCAGCCCTCCGGGGACGGTGAGACCGGCAAGCGGGACCCCCGTGACTTCGCCATGTGGAAGGCCGTGAAGCCGGGTGAGCCGAGCTGGGAGACACCCTGGGGCCGGGGGCGGCCCGGCTGGCACCTCGAATGCTCCGCCATGGCCCACAAGTACCTGGGGTCCGCGTTCGACATCCACGGCGGCGGACTCGACCTGATCTTCCCCCACCACGAGAACGAGATCGCCCAGGCCAAGGCCTTCGGCGACGACTTCGCCGGCTACTGGGTCCACAACGCCTGGGTCACCATGAGCGGCGAGAAGATGTCGAAGTCCCTCGGCAACTCCGTCCTCGTCAGCGAGATGGTCAAGGCATGGCGGCCCATCGTCCTGCGCTACTACCTCGGCACCCCGCACTACCGCTCGATGATCGAGTACAGCGAAGAGGCCCTGCGCGAGGCCGAGTCGGCGTTCGCCCGGATCGAAGGGTTCGTGCAGCGCGTCGTCGAGAAGGCCGGAGGCGTCGTCGAGCCCTCCGCCGAAGTGCCGCCCGCCTTCGCCGACGCCATGGACGACGACCTGGGCGTCCCGCAGGCCCTCGCCATCGTCCACACCACCGTCCGGCAGGGCAACTCCGCCCTCGCCGCCGACGACAAGGAAGCCGCCGTCGCCCGGCTCGCCGAAGTGCGCGCCATGCTCGGCGTCCTCGGCCTCGACCCCCTCGACCCGCACTGGGCCGGGGACGGCGCCGACCGCGGCGAAGATCTGCACGGCGTCGTCGACAGCCTCGTACGACTCGTCCTCGACCAGCGGGAAGCCGCCCGCGGACGCAAGGACTGGACCACCGCCGACGCCATCCGCGACCAGCTCAACCAGTCAGGCCTCGTCATCGAGGACGGACCGCAGGGGCCGCGCTGGACCCTCGGTCCGCGCTGACCATTTCCCCGCAAACACGTGCATCTCCTTGATCGATTGTGCCGCCCGGGTCTCCGGGCGGCACACTCATAGACGTACACACGCACGCCTTCACAAAGACAGGTAGGTCATGGCCGCTAACAACCGCCGCATGTCCGGCAAGAAGGGCGCGCAGGTCGGCAGTGGCGGCCAGCGGCGCCGGGGGCTCGAAGGCAAGGGCCCGACGCCGCCCGCCGAGGCGCGCAAGGGGCACAAGAAGAACCGTATTGCCGGTGCCAAGGCCAAGCAGATCCAGCGGCGCCCCGCACCCAAGGGGCGCGGCGGGAAGGCGACCTCCGAACTCGTCGTCGGGCGCAACTCGGTCGTCGAGGCACTCCGCGAGGGCGTCCCGGCCTCCATGCTCTACGTCCAGCAGTTCATCGACAACGACGAGCGCGTGCGCGAGGCGCTCCAACTGGTCGCCGACCGCGGCGGCATCCACCTGATGGAAGCCCCCCGGCCCGAGCTCGACCGGATGACCAACGGGCTCAACCACCAGGGGCTCGTACTCCAGGTCCCGCCGTACGTGTACGCCCACCCGGAGGACCTGGCCAACGCCGCCTACGACAACGGTGTGGACCCCCTCATCGTCGTCCTCGACGGTGTCACCGACCCGCGCAACCTCGGCGCCGTCGTCCGCTCCGTCTCCGCCTTCGGCGGGCACGGGGTCGTCGTGCCCGAGCGGCGCGCCGCCGGTATGACCGCCGGCGCCTGGAAGACCTCCGCCGGCGCCGCCGCCCGCACGCCCGTCGCCCGCGCCACCAATCTGACGCGCGCCCTGGAGGCGTACCAGAAGGCCGGGATCACCGTGGTCGGCCTCGCCGCCGACGGGGACGCAGAGGTCGGCGACCTGGCCGCGCTCGGCGGGCCCGTCGTCATCGTCGTCGGCAGCGAGGGCAAGGGGCTGTCCCGGCTGGTCGGGGAGACCTGCGACCACCTCGTACGGATCCCGATGCCCGGCGGCACCGAGTCCCTCAACGCCGGTGTCGCGGCCGGGATCGTGCTGTACGAAGCGGCCCGCCGACGCGCCTGAACACCCGTGCGCGATGTCACCCGTACGGGCGAATCCGGGCGGGTGACGTGACCTTGACGCGGTCCGGACACATCCGCCAAGTCAAAGCAGTGTCCTAACCTCACGTCACTCGGTTAGATGAGTGTGGACACCAGAACACCCCGCACACCCACGGGGGACCGCTCGTCGGGATACGACGACGCTCCCGCGCTGAGCATGGTGAAGGTGCCGAGCGATCCGGCGCAGGTCATCGTCAACCATGCGAGCTTCCGCGTGCAGTTGGGGGCCTCGACGCGGCGGGCGGCACCGTCGTCCCGCGTCGCCCGGCACCTCGGCGCTTCCGAGGACACGGCGCGCATCCCCGTCGTCGGCGCCGGCGGCGCCACGGCCGGCGGCCGACGCCGCGCGCCCGTCGTCTGGAGCGGGAAGTCCGCCCCCGACGACACCGGCGCGCACCGGCTGCTCCAGGCCGTACGCGGCTCCAGCGTGCGCCACGGCGAACAGCCGCCGGCCGCCGACGCCGGAGCGACGCAGGTCATCCCCCGTATCGGCGACGACCTCGACTACGCCGGCAGCACCCTCGACCAGACCGTCGAGACGCCGATCGTCGGCAGCCAGCGCACGCATGGCTCCGGCCCCGACTCCGGCCGCCTGCTTCCCAACATGCGCACCGTCGGCAGCGCGTACGAGGAAGCCGGTTACGGCGAATCCGGTTACGGAGACGGCGAGTTCGGCCACGAGGGCGACGAAGCCTACGAGCGGGACACCGACGGACGCCGCACCGGCGCCAAACGCCACGCCAACGACCCCGTACGGCACGCTTATTACCCCGGCCGCCGACTGAACCTCGGCGTCGTCCTGCTCCCGCTCCGTATCTTCCTCGGCTTCATCTCCATCTACGCCGGCATGGGCAAGCTCTGCGACCCCGTCTACTTCGACGGCGGCAAACGCGGCTCCATGATGAAGTGGCTCAACACCCTGCACCCCTGGGAAGTCGCCGAGCCACTACGGCAGTTCGCGCTCCAGCACCCTGTCGGCTCCGGGCTCGTCATCGCCTTCCTCCAGGTCATCGTGGGCGTCCTCACGGTCCTGGGCCTCTGGCAGCGGGTCGCCGCCGTCGGCGGCGCCCTGCTCTCCGCCGCGCTGCTCGTCACCGTCAGCTGGAAGAGCGTTCCCGTCTACGACGCCCCCGACATCATCTACCTGGCCGCCTGGTCGCCGCTGATCATCGCCGGCGCCCCCGTCTACTCCGTCGACGGCCGCCTCGCCGGCAGCGCCTGGCGCCGACTCGGACCCCGTACGGACATCTGGGAGCTGCGGAGTTACGTCCTGCGCCGCGGCGCCCTCGTCACGGCCGTCGTCATCGGACTCACGCTCCTCATCGGCTCGCTGCTCGGCGGCGCCGTCCGCGACGCCGACCGTGTGGTCGTCCCCGGCCCCGGCGAGGCCCCGCGCAACGAACTCCCCGGCTCCCCGCTCCCGGAGGAGTCCGGCGAACGCCGCCCCTCCAAGAGCCCCTCGGCAGCCACCAAGTCGCCGACCCAGAAGGCCACTTCGGCCAACCCCACGACCGGCGACGCCGCGACCACCCCCGAGGAGGCCCGCGAGAGCGGCAGCGTCACCGGAACCCGGCCCAGCCAGACGCAGGGCAGCGCCGGCCAGGCCCCGCCGCCGCAGACCACCCCGGTCGAGCAGGCGCCCAGCACCAGCGCCGGACCGTCCTCGTCGGGCGGCGCCACGGGCACCCCGGGCGGCACCGACGGCGGCACCACGGGCGGCGGCACCGGCGGCAGCGACGGCAGCACCGGAGGCTCCTCCACGGGGCAGCCAGGACTGGTGGGCGGCCTCCTGGGCTAGCAGCACCGGTTGCGTCAATGGGGTCCCGCACTGTGAAGTGCGGGACCCCATTGACGTACGTACAAAGGCTCTTGGTGAACCGTCGGCTTAACGGCTCAACGGCTCAACGGCTCAGCGTCGCCAGCTCCTTCGCGGCCTCCGTGAGGTCCTTCGCGGTGTCGATGGCGCGCCAGTAGGCGCCGTGCGGGATCGGGAAGCCTGCCAGGCGGAGTTCGCGGGCCAGATGGGGGAACGTGGTCCGTTCGTGGTCGCCGCGCTCCGGGAGCAGGGCGGCGAACGCGGGGGAGAAGACGTACACGCCCGCGTTGATCTCGAAGGTCGACGGAGGGGACTCTATGAAGTCCGTGATGTGGCCGAAGCCATCCGTCTGGACGGCGCCCCACGGCAGGCGCGGGCGGGCCAGCGCGAGGGTCGCGACGGCGTCCCGCTCGGCGTGGAAGTCGGCCATGTCGCGCAGCGAGAAACGGGTCCAGATGTCCCCGTTGGTGGCGTACCAGGGCCGGTCCGGGGCGGGGAGGTGCGCGGCGGCGTACTTGAGGCCGCCGCCACGGCCGAGGGGCTCGGTCTCGACGACCGTCGTGACGTTCAGCGGCAGGTCGGCGGCCTCCAGCCACTTCTGGAGGACCTCGGCGAGATGCCCACAGCTGACCACGACGTCCGTCACGCCCTCCTCGGCGAGCCAGACGAGCTGATGGCCGATGATCGGCGTCCCCGTGCCGGGGATCTCGACCATCGGCTTGGGCCGGTCGTCGGTGTACGGGCGCAGCCGGGAACCCTGGCCGCCGGCGAGGACCACGGCCTGAGTGGGGCGCGTCGTGGCGTTCGGATCGGTCATGTTCGAACTGTACGGGGCGCCCCGCGGGTTTCGCGGGGGAGGTTGGGGCGGGGCTGTGGTGTGGGTATCCGCGGCTCGGTGGGGGCTGGCCGCGCAGTTCCCCGCGCCTCTGCCAGGCGTGCCCCTAACGGGGCACCTGACAGAGGCGCCTGACGCTCAGCTGTGGGCCGCGGCCACCCCCGTGGCAAAGGACGTGTCGCAGACCGGACGGGCGTACGACTGGGCGCGTGACGGGCCGTACACGCGGACCGCGGCCCGGCCGAGGGCGCGGGCGATCGAGGTGCAGTGCTTCGCCAGCGACGGGCGGCCGTTCACCGCCTGCTGGAGGTGGGTGAGGGCGGTACCGGGGTCCTCTTCCTGGAGTTCCAGGAGCAGTTGGTCGCGCAGGACGTCCTGTGGGGTTGGGGCGGCTGCGGCCCGGGCGGCCAAGTCCTCGGAGGAGGCGGTGAGCACCGAGTCCGAGGGGTTCCCCGACCAGTTGACTCGGGTGACCGCGAGGGTCCCGGACAGGACCAGGACGACGGGCAGGACAAGGGCGAGGCTACGGCCGATCCGGCGGGCGGGGCCACGGCCACTTCGCGTCAGTTGGTTAGTGGAGTGCTTCACGCGAGTGAGGGTAGCGCTCGGTACTGATTTGGCGACATTTAGTAACCCCAACGGGGGATGGATCGGTGCCGTTTTCTGGGTAGGGCGTTGACGTACACGATTCGAAATGACCGGTCTGCCGGGTTCTCGGGCTTCCGGTGAGCGGGCATGCGAAGGGCCCCGCGGCAAGCCGCGGGGCCCTTCGGTGCTCAGGTCGCGTCTCAGTCGGTGAGGCGCTCGCCCGTGGAGGTCGAGAACACGTGGGTCTCGCCCGGACGCGGCACGACGTGCAGCGTGGCGCCCTTGTCCGGCACGGCACGGCCGCTGACGCGGACGACCAGGTCCTTGAGCTCGCCGTCGACCTTGGCACTGCCGTAGACGTAGCCGTCGGCGCCGAGCTCCTCGACGACGTTCACGGTGACCGCGAGGCCGGCCGGTGCGTCCGCGGAGTCCTTGGCCAGAGCGTCGGCGGCAGCACCGTTGTGCTCGACGATGTCGAAGTGCTCAGGACGGACGCCGACCGTGACGGTGGTGTCACCCTTGTCGGAGGCGGCCTTGAGGGCCTCGCGGTTGACGGGGACGACCGAGTTGCCGAACTTCACTCCGCCGTCGGTGATCGGGACCTCGATCAGGTTCATGGCCGGCGAGCCGATGAAGCCGGCCACGAAGAGGTTCTTGGGGCGGTCGTACATGTTGCGCGGCGAGTCGACCTGCTGGAGCAGACCGTCCTTCAGCACGGCCACCCGGTCGCCCATGGTCATGGCCTCGACCTGGTCGTGGGTGACGTACACGGTCGTGATGCCGAGACGGCGCTGCAGCGACGCGATCTGCGTACGGGTGGACACACGGAGCTTGGCGTCGAGGTTCGACAGCGGCTCGTCCATGAGGAACACCTGCGGCTCACGCACGATGGCACGACCCATGGCGACACGCTGACGCTGACCACCGGAGAGCGCCTTCGGCTTACGCGCCAGGTAGTCCGTGAGGTCCAGGATCTTCGCCGCGTCCTCGACCTTCTGGCGGATCTCGGCCTTGTTGACGCCGGCGATCTTGAGCGCGAAGCCCATGTTGTCGGCGACCGTCATGTGCGGGTACAGCGCGTAGTTCTGGAACACCATCGCGATGTCCCGGTCCTTGGGCGGCAGATGCGTGACGTCACGGTCACCGATGTGGATCGACCCGCCGTTGACGTCCTCAAGACCCGCGAGCATCCGCAGGGAGGTGGACTTTCCGCAGCCGGAGGGACCGACGAGGACGAGGAACTCGCCATCCGCGACATCGAGCTCGAGCTGGTCGACGGCGGGCTTGTCGCCACCCGGGTAGATGCGGGTCGCCTTGTTGAACGAAACAGTGGCCATGGGTACTAGGCCCCCTTCACCGGCAGGAACGTGCCGGACGATCCGTAGTGGAAGGTGGTGTAGTCCACGTACGCGGACTGAACCTGGACGGTACCTGGGGTTTCGTCGTCTGTCAGTACCTGGGGGAGTGTGAACTTCGCGGAAATTTTCGAGGCGGAAATCTATGAAATGGCCGAGCGACTCACTTTTGACCTTTGGTTACGTTACGTTTGGTTTTCGCGACTGAGGTCAGCGATGAACTCCGTGGCTTGGGGGATCGCGCTCTGTGTACAGTGGAGCCGCCTTCGCGTACGGCGTTGTGGTGCGCGGTGCCTCCTTAGCTCAGCTGGAACGAGCAGATCACTTGTAATGATCAGGTCGTCGGTTCGAATCCGACAGGGGGCTCAACTGCCCAGGTCAGCCCCAAGCTGGCCTGGGCTTCTTCGTGTTCGTGCCCGTGTGATGCTGGCGTCATGACTGATCAGCGTGAGGCTGTGATCGTCCGCTGGCCTGGGCAGGCCCCTTCCTCCGAGGACGGGCTCGCCGGGTTGTTGGCGGCCTACCACCTGCGGACCGAGGCCGAGAAGGGCGCGGCCGTTGTCGATGTGGACGGGCTGCCGGAGCGCTATCGGGCGGAGATCTCGGACCCGCGGGCCGCGTTCGTCGGCGATGTCGTGCTGGTGGCCCTGAGCGGGGGTGCGGCCGTGGGGTGTGTGGTGGTGACTGCCCCTGTCGGTCGGCGGTCGGAGATCAAGAGGCTCTGGACGGATCCAAATTTCCGGGGGCGGGGGATTGCGTCCGGTCTGCTCCGCGCCGCGCTTGCGCATGCTGCGGAAAGTGGTGTCAGCAGCGTGCGGCTGTCCGTGTGGGAGTGGCGGGCCGGGGCCATCGCTCTGTACGAGCGGTTCGGGTTCGTCGTCACCGAGTCGTGGGACGGGCGGGATCAGCTGGTGTGCATGGAGTGCGTTGGGTGAGTGGTCCCGGCCGCGGCTGTGGGTCAGCCGTGGCGCAGGCGGCGCGCGATCTCGAGTTCCGTGTCCTGCGGTGGGTCCCCGTCCTTGATGTGCCACAGGGCGTTCTGGAGTACCCGGGCGAGGGTCCACGCGCGTGCCCGTTTCCGGTCCAGGGCCAGGGCGTCTGTCAGGGCGTCGAAGCGCCAGATGACGTCGTCGGCGTCGAAGCGGTTGTTGATGGCCGGCCAGAGGTCGAAGCCTGGGTCCCCCGCCAGGGGTTTCGGGTCGATCGCGAGCCAGGGGGCGCGGTGGGCGGCGAGGACGTTTTCGTGGTGGAGGTCCCAGTGGAGGAGGCGGTCGCCAGGGTCTGGGGCCACTTCTCGTAGGGCTGCGGCGCAGTCCGTGAGGAGGGTGCGGGGTTCGGGGTCCGGGAGGTGCCGTAGGGCCCTTGGTGCCTGGTCCAGCATGTCTGCCGCGATGTCGCCGAGGTGGCGGATGCCTGGTGGGGCTGGTGCGGCGGTGAGGTGGGTCAGGAGGTCGGCGATGATCAGGGTGGCTTCGTGGGCGTCGGGGAGGTGGGACAGCATCCGGGTGTGGTCGAGGCGTTCGAGGAGCATCGTGCCCGTGGTGGGGTCGTGGTCGAGGAGGCGTACGGCGTGGTCGCCGTTCCAGTGGCGGAGGGCTGTTGGTTCGCCTTCGCTCTCGTGGTCGAGGAGTTGCAGTTTCAGGACTGCCGGGGTGTCGTCGGCGCGGAGGACAGGGAGGACCAGGGCCGCTACGCCGTGCATTGGCCGGCCGTCGACGCGTAGGTTCCAGCGGTCGAGGAAGTCGGTGGTGCGGGCGGGGAGTGCGGTGATGAAGGCGCGGCCCGCCTCGCCGTTGTACTTGAGCTGTGTGGCGGCCAGTTCGTCAGGGACGCGGATGCGGATCACTGGCCGACTGTATGTGCGTGCGTGAATTGGGGCATGCGATTTCCGGTGGGCCCGCGTGGGGTGTGGGCGTACGTCCGTAGTGCTCCGGGCACGTATGTGTGGCTGCTTGTTCTGTTCTTCACGACGGTGGCGGTGCATCACATGTCGGCGGGGTTCCAGGAGGAGTTTCTGCGGCGGCGGTCGACGAACATCAACGAGTTGTCGGACCATCCGGTGCGTGTGCTGATCTCCAGTGCGATGTGGGTCGGCGGGTGGTGGACCCCGTATGTGGTGCTGTATTCGGTCTTCCATGCGTGGTCGGGGGTGCTGGGGGTGCCGAGGGACTGGTGTGCCACGGTGACGCTGGACCGGTCGACGGGGCTTGGCTGGGCGGGCGGTTACGTGGGTTCCGGTGTGGCCACGGCCAATCTCGCGGCGCGGACGCTGCGGGATCTGGTGCGGTTGGACTCGGGACAGGCGGGCCGTACCGAGTTGACCGAGCTGCCGTGGGTGGGGCACCGGGTGCGGAAGTGGGAGCCGGAGCCGTTGCGGTGGGTGGGGGTGCGGGGGATGTACGCCACGTATCGGGCGGCGGATCGGAGGGAGTCGGCCGGGGGAGGGGAGCGGTCGTCGCGGCTGGCGCAGTTCGCCGATCGGGTCGCGGGGCGGCACTGAGGGAACACCGGCTGCCTCGGTGCCTTGCTTCTTTGTCCGACGACGACTTCTTGTGCGTCTGTGGCGACCGGCGATTGGCTGTTGGACGGTTCGATGGTTGAGGGGGTGGGGCCTGACGGACCCGCCCCCTCAACCGTGCGTCAGGGTTCCAGCATCACCTTGCCGGTCGTTTGCGCAGGTCAGGGTGATTGTCGGTGGTGGGGTGCAGGATGGGGGCATGGTGAGGCGAGCGGTGGGTGGAGCGGGTGCGGCGGGTGGTTCGGGTTCCGGTTCCGGGGTGAAGGGGGCTCGGCGGCCCGAGGTGCGGTTGCCGGTGCTGGAGCCGTTCGGGGGCGGGGAGTTGGAGGCGGACGGGGACTACGACGGGCTGGAGTTCCGGGACGCCGACTTCGCCGGGCAGGACGGCGGGGGTGCCCGTTTCATGGACTGCGCGCTGACGGGGTGCGCGCTGGACGAGACACGGCTGCATCACGCCCGGCTGCTCGACTCGGTTCTCACGGGCATACGGGGGGTCGGCACGAACCTCGCCGAGTCGACGCTGCGGGATGTGGAGCTGGTCGACGCCCGGCTGGGCGGGGTGCAGTTGCACGGGGCTGTGCTGGAGCGGGTGGTGGTGCGGGGCGGGAAGATCGACTATCTGAACCTGCGCAAGGCGAGGCTGAGGGATGTCGTCTTCGAGGGGTGCGTGCTGGTGGAGCCGGACTTCGGGGGTGCGGTGCTGGAGCGGGTGGAGTTCGTGGACTGTGCGCTGAAGGGGGCGGATTTCAGCGCGGCGAGGCTCAACGACGTGGACTTGCGTCGGGCGGCGGAGTTGGGGTTCGCGCGGGGGGTGGATCGGTTGGCGGGGGCGGTGATCAGTCCCGTGCAGTTGCTCGATCTGGCGGGGGTGTTCGCGGCGGAGTTGGGGGTGCGGGTGGAGTAGGTGGGGGTCCTTTCCCGCCCGCGCGCCCGTCTCGGTCTGTTCGACGGGGCGCTCTCGAACTTCTCTCCCACCTGCCCGCCTGTTCGCTGCCTCTTTCCAGCGAGGGCCCAGGTGTCTCAGCCCGCCCGGCGGCCTCTCACGCGGCCTGATGAGCCCGAGCTTCTTGTCCCATCTGCCCGCCCCGACCGCGTCTTCAGCCCGGACCCGGGCAATTCGGCCCGTCCGGCGTTTGAGGGCGAGGCCGTTCAGGGCCGTAGCGGGGGTCTGGGGGCGCAGTTCCCAGGATCAGATGCCCAGGTCAGCTCACGGCACCCTCGGGAAGCGGGCCTGCAGTGTCCAGATCGCCGGGTTCTCGCCGAGCGCGTCGTGCAGGTCGATCAGGTCGGCCAGGACGTCGTGCAGGAAGTCCCGTGCCTCCTTGCGGAGTTCGGCGTGGGAGAAGGTGAGCGGGGGCTCCTCCGCAGGCATCCAGTCGGACTCGATGTCCACCCATCCGAAGCGGCGCTCGAAGAGCATGCGGTCGGTGGACTCGGTGAAGTCCAGCTCCGCGTACTGGGGGCGGGCGGCGCGGGAGCCCGCGGGATCCTGGTCCAGCTGTTCCACGATGTCGCACAGCGCCCACGCGAAGTCGAGCACCGGCACCCATCCCCAGGCTGTGGACAGTTCCCGGTCCGCCTTGGTGTCGGCGAGGTAGACGTCACCGCAGAACAGGTCGTGGCGGAGGGCGTGGACGTCCGCGCGGCGGTAGTCGGTCTGCGGGGGGTCCGGGAAGCGGTTGGAGAGGGCGTAGCCGATATCGAGCACGGAGGTGATGGTGTCACGACGGGACTGACGCCCGGGAGCCTGTGTCCCCACGGTGCGAACCGTGGGGGCGAGCCGGTTCACGGGCAGTGGCCGGGCTTCTCTGTTCCCGGGCGGACACTGCTCGTCCGACAGGGGCGGCATGGGAGGCCTGCCCGGATTTTCGGGGATGTCCTTGTTACTCCCGTTGTTCCTGTCTGTGATATGTGCGAGGCGCGCGAAAGCCCCCGGTCGAGCGCCAACTCGCGCTCGGCCAGGGGCTTTCAGCCGCCGTGTACGACTCAGACGTTGACGCCGAAGTCCTTGGCGATGCCCACCAGGCCCGAGGCGTAGCCCTGGCCGACCGCGCGGAACTTCCACTCCGCGCCGTTGCGGTACAGCTCTCCGAAGACCATCGCCGTCTCCGTCGCCGCGTCCTCCGAGAGGTCGTAGCGGGCGATCTCGGCGCCGCCCGCCTCGTTCAGGATGCGGATGTACGCGTTGCGGACCTGGCCGAAGTTCTGCGAGCGGGTCTCCGCGTCGTAGATCGAGACCGGGAAGACGATCTTGTCGATGTCGGCCGGGAGGCCGGCGAGGTTGACCTTGATCGCCTCGTCGTCGCCCGCGCCCTCGCCGGTGCGGTTGTCGCCGGTGTGGACGATCGTGCTGTCCGGGGTCTGCTTGTTGTTGAAGAAGATGAAGTGGCCGTCCGAGTAGACCTTGCCCTCCATGTTGACCGCGATCGCCGAGGCGTCGAGGTCGAAGTCCGTGCCGGTGGTGCTGCGGACGTCCCAGCCGAGGCCCACGGTGACGGCGGTCAGGCCCGGAGCCTCCTTGGTGAGCGAGACGTTGCCACCCTTGGACAGGCTTACAGCCATTGTTGGGAGTCCTTCCCTCGTTTGACATACGTGCGTGCGGTGCGGCGCCCCGCACGGGGACGAAGCTACCGTCACCTCTATGAACGCCGACGGGGGTCCTGAAGGTTCCGCGCGCCTTTACTTTCTTTACCTACCTTGACGGCCTGTCGTGCTGTCGTCGTGAAAACAGGTGACGCGGACCGGACAGCCGCGCGACCATGGTGGGCATGGCCGGTCCCTACCTCATCCGTGGCTCCGTCTCGCTCCCCGAGGCCGAGCTCATGTGGCGTTTCTCGCGGTCCGGCGGGCCGGGCGGGCAGCACGTCAACACCAGTGACTCCAGGGTGGAGCTGAGCCTCGACCTCGCGAGGACCGAGGCGCTGCCCGAAGTCTGGAAGCGACGCGCCCTGGAGCGCCTCGCCGGACGGCTTGTCGACGGAGTCGTCACCGTCCGCTCCTCCGAGCACCGCTCCCAGTGGCGCAACCGCGAGACGGCGGCCGTCCGCCTGGCCGCTCTTATCGCCGAGGCCACCGCACCTCCGCCCAAGCCCCGCACCCCCACCCGCATCCCGCGCGGAATCAACGAACGCCGGTTGCGGCAGAAGAAGGCACGTGCGGACGTGAAGCGGGGCCGTACGGGACGGGACTGGGGTTAGTCGCTGACGCTCACTCAGTAATCGTCGGTCACCGTGGAGAAGCCACCACGGGGAAAGTGACCGTGGGGTGGCGACGGATGAACGATCGTGAATTTCCGGGCGGCCGGGAAAAAGAACCGCGGAACGGCTCCAGGAACGAATTTCTCGCCGTGCGATTCGCATCACACCGAAGTCGCCTCGGGGGTGTCGCCCGACGTGCGCCCGGTTCGGGTGCCGAAGCCGATGACGCCGTCGGGAACGACCGGCGGCGCGGCGGTGGTCTCCGGCGTGACGAGTGCGCGCACCTCGCGTTCGTCGCGCTCCTGGAGCGAGTCCTGACATTTACGTTCGTACACGAGGAGATCGGCGTGATCGACTTTCTGGGCCAGTTCGAGCACCCCGACCGTCTGGCCCCCGCTCGTCTCCCCGGTGGGGCGGAACCCCAGGCCCAGGTAGAAGGGCTCGGGGCCGGTCGGGCCGGGGTGCCAGGTGACGTAGAGGTCGGTGCCGCCGCGTCGGCGGATCTCGGCGGCGACGGACTCGACGGCGAAGCGGCCGTAGCCCTTGCCCTGTTCGTCGGCCGCGATGTTCAGGCGCCACAGGCCGGAGCGCAGGTCGGCGCCCGTGTCGTCCCAGGCGATGTCGAGGAAGGCCATGAGGAAGCCGACGGGCCGCTCGCCGTCGAGGATCAGCCGGGGCCAGGCGGTGCGCGGATGGACGTACGCCTCGGCCAGGGACTTCACGACCGGGTCGACCGCGTGTTCCTGGTCGGGGCGGACCCGTACGGCGACGGCACTGTCGAAGTTGTCGGAGCTGATCCGCTCCAGCCGGAGCGTGTCGTTCGTCATACGGGCAACCTAAGGTGCCCGGTACCTGCGTGACCAGGGAGTTTCCTGTCAGCCCAACTGCCGGTAGCGGCCCCGGAAGTACGCGAGCGGTCCCCCGTCCGCGCTCGGTGCCGTCGCAGTCAGGACGCGGCCGATCACCAGGGTGTGGTCGCCCGCCGGCACCCGCTGTTCCGTACGGCACTCCAGGGTCGCCAGGGCGCCGCCCACCAGGGGGGCACCGGACGCCT
Organism: Streptomyces sp. ADMS; assembly: GCF_033441795.1. Classification (NCBI taxonomy): domain Bacteria; kingdom Bacillati; phylum Actinomycetota; class Actinomycetes; order Kitasatosporales; family Streptomycetaceae; genus Streptomyces; species Streptomyces sp. ADMS. The sequence continues at coordinate 58,807 of NZ_JAVFVX010000048.1, forward strand.
CGCCGCGGACGTACGGGAGGTCCTCGAAGAGGAGTCGGTCGCTGATGCGGTTCTTCATCGCGAACCGGCCCGCGATGTGCCGCTGGCTCTCGGAGAGGACGGAGACCGCCCACATGGGCTGTTCGGCGAGCAGATCGTCCATCCGGGAGCCCTCGCGCACGCTGACCATGACCAGTGGCGGGTCCAGGGAGACCGACAGGAAGGCGGTCGCCGTCATGCCGACGTCCTCGCCGCCGGGAGCGTGGGGATCGTCCGGGTCGAGCGGCGGCTCCAGCGCGGTCACCAGGACCACGCCCGAGGCCAGGCGGGACATGGCGGCGCGGAAGTCGTCGTTGCTCACTCCCCCAGGATGCCCGGCGGGAGACGGGGCGGGGGAGGCGGTAGTGGTATGTGGGGCGGGTGGGGCGGGTACGGGAGTGGGTGCGGCGGCAGGTACGGCAGGGGGAGTCGGCACACGGCAAAAGCTATGCGCCGCGCCTGTGCCGCCGCATCGGACCAGCGCCCGAACCCGGACCTAGGACTCCCGGCGGACCCCCGACCGGCAATCGACCGGCGACCGCCTCTACGAGTGCCGGTAGCGCCAAAGATCGGGAACAGCCTTCGCCGACTTCTTCTCACCCGTAGTATCCCCACAGATACAAAGTTTGCGTTCAGTTAACGCACAGGGAGAACCCAGAAACTCCACTCAATTGCTCATCTTTCGCTGTGACTTGAGTCACAGGTGACCCTTTTTGTTGACCCTGTGTACCGAGTGGGCAGCGCGCTGTGATTCAGTGGCGGGGAAGCCGAGGAAGGGGGCGGGAGGGCGAATGGAGACCGACCAGGAGCCGTATGTCCGTCTCGCGACCTTGCGGCAGCTGCACCAGGTCATGGCGGACATGAACACCGCGCGCAGTCTGGCGGACACACTCCAGACCGTCGCCGACGGGGTCGTCAACGGCCTCGGGTACGAACTGGCATGCGTCAACCTCGTCCGGCCCGACGGCGATCTCGTCGTCGCCGCCTTCGCAGGGAACTCCGCCGCCGAGGCCCTCATCACCGGCCGGGTCGGCTCGCGCGACTCCTGGGAGCGCCGGCTCGCCATGGGCGAGACCTGGGGTGACCTGGTCTTCATACCGCACACCGAGGGCTGGGTCCTCGACGACGACGACGTCCCGCAGTGGTACACCGACGGCCCCGCCCCGCGCTTCGAGGACGAGTGGCACCCCTCCGACCGGCTCTTCGCGCCCATGTTCACCCCGAGCGTGCCCGGCGGCTCGTGCGGCGAACTGATAGGCGTCCTGTCCGTGGACCGGCCGCGCAACGGTCGCCGGCCGGGCGCATGGGGCAAGGAAGCGCTCCAGATGTACGCGTTCCAGGCCGCCATCGCGATCAGCAACGCGCGTCTACGTGCGAATATGCAGCGGGCACTGGTCAGACTCGAACGCGAGCAGCAGGCCCTCAGAGCCAGCGAGGAAAGCTTCCGTCAGGCCTTCGAGTACGCCCCCTCCGGCATGGCGATAGCCGAGATGGGCGGCGACCAGCACGGGCGAATACTCCGCACCAACGACGCCCTGTGCCGCCTGCTCGGCCGCCCCGCCTCCGCGATGCGCCGCTACGCCTTCTCCGACCTCGTGCACCCCGAGGACATCGGCACCCTGCTCCGCACCTCCGCCGAGGGCGGACGCGCCGAACTCCGGCTCTGCCGCCGCGACGGCTCGTACCTGTGGGTGTCGCTGCGCAACTCCGTCGTCGCGGACGCCGCCGACGGCCCGCGCTTCCTGCTCACCCATGTCGAGGACATCGAGGAGCGCAAGCGCCGCGAGCTCCAGCTCGCCCACCGCGCCTCCCACGACTCCCTCACCGGACTGCCCAACTCCGCAGAGCTGCGCGCCCGGCTCAGCGCCCGCCTCTGCGAGCGCCCGCAGGCGGCGGAACCCGGCCTGGTCGAGTCGGTCGACGCGGCCTACGGCCACGGCCAACTGGATACCTACGGCACGCACGACCAGTACACGCCGGTGCCGGCGACGGACGGTGTAATCCAGCCGTACGACGTGAACGGCCACGGCTTCGACTTCCGCGGCGCCCCCGAGGTGTACGGCGCGTACGACCACCACGTGCATACCGTCGCCCCCGAGGGTGACCACGACGACGGGACGAAGGGGCTCGCGGTCCTCTTCTGCGACCTCGACGGCTTCAAGTCGATCAACGACCGCTTCGGGCACAACGCCGGCGACGCGGTGCTGATCGAGGTGGCCCGGCGGCTCGGCCGCGCCGTGCGCGACGGCGACACGGTGGCCCGGCTCGGCGGTGACGAGTTCGTGGTCCTCGCCGACGGTCTCGGCCGGGCCGACGCCCAGGACCTCGCCGTACGCCTGCGCAACGAGATCATCCAGCCCGTCCGGGTCGACGGCCGCGCGATGCGGGTCGGCGCGAGCTTCGGCATCGGCTGGGCACACTGCGGGATGACGGCGGACGAGGTCCTGAAGTCGGCGGACGAACGGATGTACATCGAGAAACGATCTCGACCCAGGCAGCACCGCCGGGCGGGATGATCTCCAGACCAATGGCCCTGTGGCGATCTTGTAACGGCTCTGTGCCGCTGGAGTCACCCGTTTGGGGCAGTGGAAGCGGGTAGGCTCGTTATTCGCATTGCATGTTTCGCAGGACCTCGCAACATCTCGTGGTCCCACCCCGCAGTAGTCCCACCCCGCACCTGTTGAGGAGACCAAGGGATGACGCCCGGCAACAGCGGCGCGAGCACGCCCGAGGACGACGACCCGTTCGGCTACCTGTACGAGGACGGGCGGGCCAACGGAGCCCAGCCGCCGAGCAGCGGTTACGGCTACCCGAACTCGGTCGGCCGGGTGCGGCCGGTCGGCGAGCGTCAGTACAGCCCGCCGACGGGCCAGGGCCAGCAGCCCGCGTACGGCCAGACCGCCCCGACCGCGCAGTACGGCCAGGCGATCCCGCAGCAGCAGGGGACGTACGGCAGCCCGAACGCCCACTACCAGGCGCCCGAGGCCTTCAACAGCGGCCCCGCGGCTCCGCAGCAGCCCGCGTACGGCGGCGGCAGCGGCAGAGGCGGGCGGGGCGGCGGGCCCAACACTAAGGGGCTGCTGATCGGTGCCATCGCGGTGGTCGCCGCGGTCGTCATCGGTATCGGCGTGGCCATGATGGGCGGCGACGACGACAAGGACACGGGCGCCGACGCCGGCGCGACCCCGTCGACCGGGCAGAGTGCCGAGCCGTCCCCCTCGGCCAGCACCTCGGCGGCGGCCACGGAGGAGGACCTGCCCGCCGTCGACGCGAAGGCCCTGCTGCTCGGCGGCGGCGCCACCACCCTGTCGGACGTCGACGGCGCGAAGGCGGCCGGCGGTGTCTATGTGGGCAACTTCAACACCGTGGGCACGTCCGTCACCTGGAACGTCAGCGGCATCGCGAAAAAGGGCGGCTACCGGCTGTACGTCAACTACGGCGTGCCCGGCAAGGACGCCACGGCCACGCTGACGGTCAACGGCACGGCCCAGTCCCGTCCGCTCAATCTGGGCAACTTCGCGAACGCCGCCGAGGGCGACTACGCGAAGGGCTGGACGAACACCTGGGCGTCCGTCCAGCTGAACAAGGGCACCAACACGCTCAAGATCTCCTGCGAGCAGGGGAACCAGTGCGACGTCAACATCGACCAGCTGTACCTGGCGAAAGACGGCTGACCTGTCCTGACAGGGCCGGGGCCAGGCTGACCGGGGGCCGCTGGTGTCCTGCGCCTGAAATCCTTCGGTAGATCTGGCTCGTCCCGGCGGTCGGATTCCCGCCGCCGACCAGGCGCGTTGACCGTCGGCGGCTCAGTCG
>NZ_JAVFVX010000490.1:0-351 GCF_033441795.1 Streptomyces sp. ADMS
GCCTCATCGACGCGGCCTCGCACGCCATGGCCGAGTACATGACCGGCCTCATCGCCTCCAAGCGCCTAGAGCCCGGTGACTCGCTCCTCGACCGCCTGATCTCGGCGCGCGACGGAAGCGACCACCTCAGCGAGGAGGAGTTGGTCTCCCTGGCGGTGCTGTTGCTCATCGCAGGGCACGAGACCACCACCAACTTCCTCGGCAACGCCGCCCTGGCCATGCTCCAGCACCCTGCCGAGCTGGACCGCCTGCGCAGCAACCCCGAGAACGTCCCATCCGCGCTGGACGAGCTACTCCGCTTCGACTCGCCCGTCAGCACGACCACCTTCCGGTACACCACGGAAGCCGTCA
>NZ_JAVFVX010000491.1:0-349 GCF_033441795.1 Streptomyces sp. ADMS
ACGAATCGTCCAGGAGCACCATCGAGGCCGCCTCCCGGGCCACGTCGGTGCCCGACGCCCCCATCGCCATGCCAATGTCGGCGTGCTTGAGCGCCGGGGCGTCGTTCGCTCCGTCCCCGGTGACCGCCACGACCTCGCCGCGCCGCTGGAAGGCGGTGACCACGCGCATCTTGTGCTCGGGGCTGACCCGGCACAGCAGCAGCTCGGACGGTTCGGCGAGCAGCGCGTCGAGCGCCTCCTCGTCCATCGCGTTACACCACGACCGGTTCCGGCCCGCGTACGATGCCGACCCGCCGGGCCACGGCCTCCCCGGTGAGCGGGTGGTCGCCGGTGACCATGACGATCCGGA
>NZ_JAVFVX010000492.1:0-343 GCF_033441795.1 Streptomyces sp. ADMS
TCAGCCCCCACGAGGCCGTGACGTGGCGGCTGCCGACGGCTGGGGTCACGCTGGAAGACAGTGAAAGAACGGCGGCACGGGAATCTGCTGGAGGTGCCATGAGCAGTGCGCACGGGCGTGAGCCGATCGTCGTGGGTGTCGACCCCGATCCCTCGAAGCGGCTGGCACTCGCCTGGGCCGCAGACGAGGCGGATCGCCGTGGCCTGCCGGTGCGGCTCGTCCACGCCCAGGGCGTACCGACGGGCGGATACCGCACGGGCGAGGCTCTGCCGTCCTGGGAGGAGTGGAACCGGACACTGCACGAAGCGGGTGCCGAGGTACTCAAGGAGGCGGTCGCCTTCGT
>NZ_JAVFVX010000493.1:0-343 GCF_033441795.1 Streptomyces sp. ADMS
TCATGCCGCCGGTGAGCTTGACCTGGTGCGTGACGTCGGTCGTGGCGGACTTCAGCCGCACGTCGTCGGCCGCGCGGAGCTGGGACGCGGTCAGGATCGTGCCGTTGAGCTCCTTCGGCCGCACGGTGGCCGTGGGTGCGCGGCCGGAGGCGGTGCGGACGAGGGCCAGGCCGGTTGTGTTCTTTCCCTCGGCCAGGGCGACCAGAGGGAAGACGCCGTCGCCGAGCGTGACCAGTACGTCGTAGCGCTCGCCCATGCCGATCAGGAGCGCATCCATTTGCTGGTGCCGGACGGGGAAGCCGTCGGTGTGGGTGATCGTCATCCTGTGGCCCCCGAGGGCGAC
>NZ_JAVFVX010000494.1:0-343 GCF_033441795.1 Streptomyces sp. ADMS
TCATGCCGCCGGTGAGCTTGACCTGGTGCGTGACGTCGGTCGTGGCGGACTTCAGTCGCACGTCGTCGGCCGCGCGGAGCCGGGAGGCGGTCATGACCGTGCCGCTGAGTTCCTTCGGCCGTACGGTGGCCGTGGGTGCGCGGCCGGAGGCGGTGCGGACGAGGGCGAGGCCGGTTGCGTTCTTTCCCTCGGCCAGGGCGACCAGGGGGAAGACGCCGTCGCCGAGGGTGACCAGTACGTCGTAGCGCTCGCCCATGCCGATCAGGAGCGCATCCGTTTGCTGGTGCTGGACGGGGAAGCCGTCGGTGTGGGTGATCGTCATCCTGTGGCCCCCGAGGGCGAC
>NZ_JAVFVX010000495.1:0-341 GCF_033441795.1 Streptomyces sp. ADMS
GCCGGTGATCCTTTTCTCCGGCGGCAAGGACTCGATCGTCATGCTGCACCTGGCGCTGAAGGCCTTCGCCCCTGCGGCGATCCCCTTCACGCTGCTGCACGTGGACACGGGGCACAACTTCCCCGAGGTGCTGGAGTACCGCGACCGCGCGGTCGACCGGCACGGTCTGCGGCTGCATGTCGCCTCCGTGCAGGACTACATCGACCGCGGGGTGCTGAAGGAGCGTCCCGACGGGACCCGCAACCCGCTCCAGACGCTGCCGCTGACGGAGAAGATCCAGGCCGAGAAGTTCGACGCGGTCTTCGGCGGCGGACGGCGCGACGAGGAGAAGGCCCGGGCGA
>NZ_JAVFVX010000496.1:0-341 GCF_033441795.1 Streptomyces sp. ADMS
GCCGGTGATCCTTTTCTCCGGCGGCAAGGACTCGATCGTCATGCTGCACCTGGCGATCAGGGCGTTCGCTCCGGCCCCGATCCCCTTCTCGCTGCTGCATGTGGACACCGGGCACAACTTCGCCGAGGTGCTCGCGTATCGCGACCGGGTGGTGGCGGCTCATGGGCTGCGGCTGCATGTCGCCTCCGTGCAGGACTACATCGACCGCGGGGTGCTGCGGGAACGGCCGGACGGGACCCGTAACCCGCTCCAGACGCTGCCGCTGACGGAGAAGATCCAGGCCGACAAGTTCGACGCGGTCTTCGGCGGCGGACGGCGCGACGAGGAGAAGGCCCGGGCGA
>NZ_JAVFVX010000497.1:0-335 GCF_033441795.1 Streptomyces sp. ADMS
CGCCCTGCGCCCGTACCGCTCCCGGAGCGTGCACGAAGCCGCCCAGCGGACCGTCGACGCCGGGACGGAGCAGGGCGCTGCGATCGTCGAAGCTACGGTCGTCAAGGCGGCACTGGCCGCTTTGCAGAACAGCCGTCCCGCCGACGAGGTCGCCGTGCCGTCGGCGACGGACACCGCTTCCCGTGCCGGAGACCTCCGTGCGGAGACGCAGTGGCTTCTCCGGATCGCCGACGCCTACGCGCACCGGGAGACTGTGCGTGTCGCCGACGGCGGCCAACCGGAAGCGGTTGGAGCCTGACAGCATGAACGACCCGACCAAGGACCCTCGATTCCTG
>NZ_JAVFVX010000498.1:0-335 GCF_033441795.1 Streptomyces sp. ADMS
CGCCCTGCGCCCGTACCGCTCCCGGAGCGTGCACGAAGCCGCCCAGCGGACCGTCAACGCCGGGACAGAGCAGGGCGCCGCGGTCGTCGAAGCTACGGTCGTCAAGGCAGCACTGGCCGCTTTGCAGGCCAGCCATCCCGCCGACGAGGTCGCCGTGCCGTCGGCGACGGACACCACTTCCCGTGCCGGAGACCTCCGTGCCGAAACGCAGTGGCTTCTCCGGATCGCCGACGCCTACGCTCACCGCGAGACTGTGCATGTCGCCGACGGTGGCCAACCCGAAGCGGTTGGAGCCTGACAGCATGAACGACCCGACCAAGGACCCTCGATTCCTG
>NZ_JAVFVX010000499.1:0-334 GCF_033441795.1 Streptomyces sp. ADMS
CGTGGTAGGCGTTGTGGCAGTGGAGCATCCACTGGCCGGGGTTGTCGGCGTCGAAGAACACGGACAGTTTCTTCCTGGGCAGCACGATCGTGGTGTCCTTACGGGGACCGGAGGAGTCGCCGAGCTGGTAGGTGTGGCCGTGCAGGTGCATCGGGTGCCACATGGTGGTGTCGTTGACGAAGTCCAGCCGGACCCGCTGGCCCTCCTCGATCAGGATCGGATCGGCGTCAGGGTCGGCCATGTCGAACGGTTTGCCGTTGATGGCCCAGTTGTAGTGCATCATGCCGCCGGTGAGCTTGACCTGGTGCGTGACGTCGGTCGTGGCGGACTTCAG
>NZ_JAVFVX010000049.1:0-62153 GCF_033441795.1 Streptomyces sp. ADMS
ATGAACCCCAACTTCCCCTGCAATCACGGACTCCACGCTACGAGGGGAGGGACACGACGACACACAGCAAAAAGCGGATGTTCACGCGAACGTGAGCATCCGCTTCCGAGCGTGCCGGGTGCGGGATTCGAACCCGCAAGCCCTCTCAGGCAGAGGTGTTTGAGACCTCCGTGTATGCCATTCCACCAACCCGGCCAGGCGCTGACGCGAGTGTACCGGGTCACCGCAGATCCCCGCCGCTAGGTAGGCTGCAAAGCAGCAGCAGTGCCCGGCCCGTAACAAGGAGCCCCCGTGACCGCCCCCGAGTCGCCCCAGCCCGCAGACGCGCCCGACGACGACAAGTCGCACGTGCCTCCGCTGACGACCCGTGTCGTCATTGCCGAGGACGAGGCGCTCATCCGGCTCGATCTCAAGGAGATGCTCGAAGAGGAGGGCTACTCCGTCGTCGGTGAGGCCGGTGACGGTGAGGAGGCCGTGGAGCTAGCCCGTGAGCACCGCCCCGACCTCGTCATCCTCGATGTGAAGATGCCCAAGCTCGACGGCATCTCGGCGGCCGAGAAGATCGCCGCGGAGTCCATCGCCCCGGTGCTGATGCTGACCGCCTTCTCGCAGCGCGACCTCGTCGAGCGGGCCCGGGACGCCGGAGCCATGGCGTACCTCGTGAAGCCGTTCAGCAAGAGCGATGTCGTGCCGGCGATCGAGATGGCGGTGTCGCGGTTCAACGAGCTGCGGACGCTGGAGAAGGAGATCGCGGATCTCACTCTGCGACTGGAGACCCGCAAGCTCGTCGACCGTGCCAAGTCGGTCCTTCAGACGGAGTACGGGCTGACCGAGCCCGCCGCGTTCCGGTGGATCCAGAAGACGTCGATGGACCGGCGTATGTCCATGCAACAGGTCGCCGAGGCGGTCATCGCGGACGCCGAGGAGAAGAAGGCGGCGAAGGGCTAGTCGCCGGCCCGGACAGCGTAAGAGGCCCGCGCCCCTGACAAGGGGGTGCGGGCCTCTTCGTAGTACCTCTTCCGGGGCGGGCTCAGTCCTCGCCCAGGTAGGCCTTCCGCACGGATTCGTCGTGCAGCAGGTCCTGCCCGGTGCCGGAGAGCACGATCTTGCCGATCTCCATGACGTGTCCCTGGTCGGCGAGGGAGAGCGCCGCCTGGGCGTTCTGCTCGACGAGGAGGATGGTCGTGCCGGAGGCCTTGAGTTCGGCGATGGTGGCCATGATCTTCTGCATCATGATCGGCGAGAGGCCCATGGAGGGTTCGTCGAGCATCAGCAGCTTGGGCTGGGACATGAGCGCGCGGCCCATGGCCAGCATCTGCTGTTCACCGCCCGACAAGGTGCCTGCGGCCTGCTTGCGGCGTTCTCCGAGGATGGCGAAGAGGTCGTAGGCGCGCTGGATGTCCTTCTCGATGCCCGCTTTGTCGTTGCGGAGGAAGGCGCCGAGCCGGAGGTTGTCCTCGATGGTCATGCGGGGGAAGATGTGCCGCCCCTCGGGGGAGTGGGCGAGACCGAGGGAGACGATCTGGTGGGCGGGGGTCTTCTTCAGTGATTTGCCGTCGAACTTGATCTGGCCTCCGACGGGCTTGAGGAGGCCCGAGAGGGTGCGCAGTGTGGTGGTCTTGCCGGCGCCGTTGGTGCCGATGAGGGTGACCACCTGGCCGGCTTCGACCTTGAAGGAGATGCCCTTGACGGCTTCGATCTTGCCGTAGGCGACCCGGAGGTCCTCGACTTCCAGGAGTGCGGTCATCGGTCGGTCTCCTTGCCGGGCGCGGCGTCCTTGGTGGTCTCGGCGTGTGCCTCGGCTGCCTCGACTTCGGTGACCTCCTCGGCGCCGGGGGCGCCTTCGAAGGGTTCTCCGAGGTAGGCGGCGATGACGCGCTCGTCGCCCTGCACGGTCGCGCTGTCGCCTTCGACGAGTTTTTCGCCCTGGACGAGGACGGCGACGCGGTCGCAGAGGTTGAAGATGAACCGCATGTCGTGCTCGATGACGAGTACGGCGATGCCCTGGTCGCGGATGGCGAAGACGAGTTCTTCGGTGGCGCGGGTTTCCTGCGGGTTCATGCCTGCGGTGGGCTCGTCGAGGAGGAGCAGGCCGGGTTCGCTGGCCAGGGCTCGTGCGATCTCGAGCTTGCGCTGTTCGCCGTAGGGGAGGTTCCTGGAGAGGTGGTCGCGCTTGTGGGCGAGGCCGATGAACTCGAGGAGTTCCATGGCGCGTTCTTCGGATGCCTTCTCGGCCTTCTTGAAGCCGGGGCCGCGCAGGAGTGCGGACCAGAGGCCTTCTTTGGTGCGGGTGTGGCGGCCGACGAGTACGTTTTCGAGGACCGTCATGTTGGCGAAGAGACGGATGTTCTGGAACGTGCGTGCGACGCCGGCCGCGGTGACCTTGAAGGACTTGGGCGGCAGGACGGTGCCTTTGTAGCGGACTTCTCCCTCGGTGGGGATGTAGAGGCCGGTGAGGCAGTTGAAGAAGGTCGTCTTGCCGGCGCCGTTGGGGCCGATGAGTCCGACGATCTCGCCGCTGTTGACGGTGAGGTCCACGTTGCGTACGGCGGTGAGGCCGCCGAAGCGCATGGTGACGCCGCGGGCGTCGAGTACGACCTCGCTGGGGGCGGTGGCGCCGGAGGCGGCGGCCGGGGTGGTGTCGGTAGTCATGGTGATCAGGCCCCTGCCTTGCTGAGGACTGTGGGCGCTTCCGCGTCTTCGTGGAATTCGAGCTGGCGGCGCCGGTTCGGGATGAGGCCCTCGGGGCGGAAGCGCATGAGCAGGACGAGTGCGAGTCCGAAGGCGAGGAGCTGGTAGTCGTCGAGGAACTGCAGTTTGGCCGGGATGAGGTAGAGCAGTGCGGCGCCGACGAGGGGTCCGCTGATGGTGCCCATGCCGCCGAGGACGACCGCTGCGAGCAGGAACGCCGAGTTCGGGGGGACCACGGCGGCGAACGTGTACTGCTCGGGGGTCACGGTGTAGGTGACGTGTGCCTGGACCGTACCGGCGAGGCCGGCGAGGGCCGCGCCGAGGGCGAAGGCGATGAGCTTGACGCGGAAACCGTTGATGCCCATGGCGAGAGCGGCGGTCTCGTCCTCCCGGATGGCGATCCAGGCGCGGCCGATACGGGAGTCGCTGCTGCGGCGGAAGACGACCACGACGATCAGCGTGATGAGAAGCATCAGCAGGAAGTAGTTGGCGAAGCGGGCGATGGTGAAGCCGGCGAAGGTGTGTTCCGCGCCGAAGTCGAAGCCGAGGATGTTGAGGTTCGGGATCGACGCGATGCCGTTGGAGCCGTTGGTGATGTCCGGGCCCGAGGTGCCGTCCATGTTGAGGACGGCGATGCGGAAGATCTCACCGAAGCCGAGGGTCACGATGGCGAGGTAGTCGCCGCGGAGCCGCAGGGTCGGGGCGCCGATGAGGACGCCGAAGACCATGGCGACGGCGGCGCCGAGCAGGGCGGAGGCCCAGAACGGGAGTTGGATGTCGAACGGGGAGGAGGGGGAGCCGGAGACCATGGCCGCGGTGTAGGCGCCGACGCCGAGGAAGGCGACGTATCCGAGGTCGAGGAGGCCGGCGAGGCCGACGACGATGTTCAGGCCGAGGGCGACGGTGGCGAAGATCAGGATGTAGACGCCGATTGTCGCGTACTGGTCGTCGGACTGGGTGAAGGGGAAGGCCGCGGCGGCGAGGAACGCGCCGAGCATCGTCACGTTGCGGTGTTTCGCGGTGACGGCGGAGACCCTGCTGATGAGTCCGGCCTTGGCGACGGCGGCGAAGCCGAAGCCGGTGGTGATCAGGAAGCCGACGAAGAGTTCGTCGTACTCGGTGCCGATGCCGTAGGTGAAGATGGTCAGGCCGAGGCCGAGTACCGCGACGATGATCAGGATCTCGGCGTATGAGGGCAGCTTCGGTGCCGGGGTGGGGGTGCCGGAGACGAACGCGGCCTTGAAGACGCTGACGGTGTTGCGTACGTCGAGGAGGAGCCGCTCGCGGGGGGTGTCCTCGGGGTCGGCGATGTCGGGTTCCGGCCGCTGGAACGGCAGGGCGAGTGCGCCGAGGAGGGAACCGAGGGTGGCGATGGCGGCGATGTAGCCGCCGGGTTCGAGGTTGACGAGGCCGCCGAGCTGGAGGGTGATCGCGATGACCGTGTACCAGGCGGTGGCGAAGGTGCCGAGTGCGGCGAGTTTGAGGGCGCTGGAGGCGCCGGCGGGTACCAGCCAGCCGAGGCCCTTGACGCCGTACGAGGCGAGGCCGAACAGGGTGGTGAGGAGGCCGCCGATGAGGACGAGGACCTGGAGTCCGCCCGGGTAGCCGTAGACGGTGAGGTCACCGGGGAATTCGGAGGTCCAGGTCCAGGCGAGGAAGGCGGAGACGACGGTGAGGGCGCCGCCGCCGGTGGCGAGTGCGCGACCGATGATGGGGGGGATGGCGACGAGGCCCTTGTCGGTTCCCGGGGTCGGGGTGCTGGGCGTCTCGGGTGTGGTGGTCTGTGTGGTCATCGGTGTCACGCCCTGTCCGCCACGCGCTCGCCGAGCAGGCCCTGTGGCCTGAACAGGAGCACGAGGATGAGGAGTACGAAGGCCCAGACGTTGGCCCAGGACTGGCCGCCGAGCTGCGCCATGCCGGGGACGTCGGCGATGTAGGCGGTGGCCATGGTTTCTGCGAGGCCGAGGACGAGGCCGCCGATCATGGCTCCGTAGATGTTGCCGATGCCGCCGAGGACTGCGGCGGTGAAGGCCTTGAGGCCGAGGATGAAGCCCATGCGGAAGTCGATCTGGCCGTACTTGAGGCCGTAGGCCAGGCCTCCGACGGCGGCGAAGGCGGCACCGAGGGCGAAGGCGACCACGATGATCTGGTCGGTGTTGATGCCCATGAGCTTGGCGGTGTCCGGGTCCTGGGCGGTGGCCTGCATTCCGCGTCCGGTTCGGGTCTTCATCACGAAGTAAGCAAGGATTGCCATGCTGATGGGGGCGGCGGTGAAGAGGAAGACGTCGCCGGTCTGGATGGTGACGCTGCCGATCTCGAAGGGTCCGCCGGGGATGTTGGGGAAGGTGATGGCGGACTTGGCGTTCGGGTACCAGGCCCATACCGCCTGCTGGAGGGCGAGGGAGAGGCCGATGGCGGTGATGAGGGGGGCGAGGCGTGGTGCGCCGCGCAGCGGGCGGTAGGCGAACCGTTCGGCTCCCACGGCGATCGTGGTGGAGACGAGGATGGCGCCGATGAGCATGAGGGGCAGCGCCAGCCACATGGTGGTGCCGTCGGGCAGGATGTACAGGTAGACCGTGAGAGCGCCGAAGGCTCCGGTCATGAAGATCTCGCCGTGGGCGAAGTTGATGAGCTGGACGATGCCGTAGACCATTGTGTAGCCGATGGCGACGAGCCCGTACATGGATCCCAGTAGCAGGCCGTTGACCAGCTGCTGCGGCAGTTCGTTCACCGCATGTCCTCCGAGACGTTCGGATGTCGGATGTTCGACGGATGTGGCCGGATGTGAGTGCGCGCGGGGCGCCTGTGGTGCGGCGCCCCGCGCGGCTCTTCCGTGGTGCGGGTGGGTCAGCCTGTGTAGGTACCGGACTTCACGGAGCTCCAGGCACCGTTCTCGATCGCGTAGACGGTGAGCTGCTTGTTGGTGGCGTCACCGTACTCGTCGAAGGCGACCTTGCCGGTCACACCGTCGAAGGAGACGTTCTGCATGGCCTCGGTGACCTTGGCGCGGGCGTCGTCCGGGAGCTTGCCGTCGTTGTCCTCGACGACCTTCTTCACGGCCTCGATGATCGCCCAGGCGGAGTCGTAGGAGTAGCCGCCGTACGCCTCGAAGGCCTCCTTGTAGCCCTCGGCCTTGTAGTTGGCGACGAACTCCTTGGCGGAGGCGAGTTCCTCGACCGGCGCGCCGACGGAGGTGGCGAGGTCGCCGGTGGCGCTGTCGCCGGCCAGCTTGATGAATTCGCCGCTGTAGATGCCGTCGCCGCCGACGAGCGGGATCTTGGCGCCAGCGGCCTTGATCTGCTTGCTGAGCGGGCCGGCCTGCGGGTATTCGCCGCCGTAGTAGACGACGTCCGCGCCGGAGCTCTTCACCTGGGTGGCGACCGCGGAGAAGTCCTTGGTCTCGGGGTCGATGTGCTGGGTGCCGACCACCGTGCCGCCGAGCTTCTTGAACTCCTCGGTGAAGGTGGCGGCCAGGCCGGCGCCGTAGGTCTTCTTGTCGTCGATGACGAAGACCTTTTTCTTCTTGGAGTCGTTGTAGACGTACTGCGCGGCGAACGGGCCCTGGATGGCGTCCGTGGTCGACGTGCGGAAGTACGACTTGTACGGGCGGGTCTTCGTGCCGCCGTTCCAGTCCGTGCCCTGGGTGAGGGCCGGGTTGGTGTTGGCGGGGGAGACCTCGACGAGCTTGGCGTCGTCGAAGATCTTCTGCATGGACTCGGCGACGGAGGAGTTCAGCGGTCCGACTACGCCGAGCACCTCCTTGTCCGCGACCAGCTTGGTGGCGTTCTGCTGGCCCGAGGAGGGCAGTGCCTGGTCGTCGAGGGCTTCGATCTTGAAGGTGATGCCGTCGACGTACTTCTGCTCGTTGGCCTGCTTGGCGGCGAGGTCGACGGAGTTCTTGATGCCGAGGCCCAGTGCGGAGAGGTCACCGGTCAGCGGGGCGTCGACACCTATGGTCACGGTGGTGCCACCGCTGCCGGAGTCCGAACCACCGTCGTCGTCGCGTGAGCCGCAGGCGGTGAGGGTGAGAGCTCCTGCCGCCAATGTGGCGGTAATGGCGATGAGCGAACGTTGACGCACGATCAGTCCTTTCGTGGCGCGTCCCTTCCCCGTGGAAGCGACTGAGTCGAGCGCTGGGCCGAAACGACTTCGAGCCGATGACGCGGTGACTGGCCGTGACTCTAAGCCTGGTCTGAGCGTGCAGGCGTTACGTGGGCTGGCTTGTGACTTTCTTGTTATGACGTGCTGGTTGATGATCCTCGGGATGAAGGCGGTTCCGCCCGTATTGGGGGGTGTTGTACGCGGTCCGCATTTTGAGAATTTGCACTTCCGGTTGCCCGTGGGCTTGGCCTTGAGGGCACCGGGCCGCAGGCGGCGTGGAGAAGCTCGGAGAGGTCCTGAGGGTAGGCGCCGCCGAAGATGAAACTGTGATGCTGCATTGCGCGCGTGTTACGCAGCGTTACGTCGAGGAAGGGCATGCCCGCGTCGAGGGGTAAGCCCGAGCAGTCGACCACGGATATCTGAACGGTGATCCGACGGGTGGTCCCGGCGTGGATGGTGGAGCTCTCGTCGGGTGAGATGCGAGCGGTGAGACCGTCGAAGGCGGCGCCGGTGACGCGCAGGGTGACGGGAGGCCCGCTGTGGACAGTCACCGCGAACCGGAACAGGCCGCTGGCGGGCGCGGAGTCGAAGGTCGCGGCGAGTCCCGTGTACCGGAAGGTGGTGACGTTCGCGGGCCAGGGCATGGGCGTGAGGGTGTTGGTGGGTGCGGACGGTACCGGGGGCAGCACGACGATGACTGCTGCCGTCGTGGCGGCGAGCGCGGCGGTACCGACAACAGCTCTGCGGACGCGCGGCGGCAGCGCTTGCCAACGGTCCGTGAAGCGTGGTGTGTCGGCACCGATGACTTCGTAAGTCTCTTGCCCGTCCGGTGAGTTGACGGGTTCGACGGGCCCGATGCCGGTCATGGTCGCAGCCTCATGGGGGAACGGTAGTGGGGGGTTGGGGGGTGGGCAACGGGGGCCTTTGGCGGTGGGGCGGGAGGTCGGGGCCGGCCGTGTTTCCCCCGCCCGTCCGTTTGCCGTATCCGTTCGGTGCGGGGCCAGGTGTCTTGGCGCGTCCGGCGTTTGAGGACAGGGTTTGGACAGGGTTCCTTCAGCGCGAGCTCCTCCCGTCCACCCCCACCATCCTTACGGTCCCAGGAGAGCCCTCTCCAGCGCCGGCCGGTACCCCCAGCCTGTCCGGCGTTTGGGGACATGGCCTGTTCAACCCCGGTTTCTGTCCCGCCCGCCCACCCCCGCCGTCCCGACGGCCCAGGCGGAGCCTCTCCAGCGTCCCCGGCACCATCCAGCCTGTCCGGCGTTTGAGGACAGGGCTCGTTCAGGGCCGTAGGAGGGGACTGGGGGCGCAGCCCGCAGGGGTGGGACGGGTCGGGGCGGCGGGGGCGAGACCTCTCCCTCAGCCAGTCGCGGCCGCGTCCCGCAGCAGGCACGTCAAACGCGCCGTGCACACGCGCTTGTCGGCCTCGTCCGTGATCACGATCTCGTACGTCGCCGTGGTCCGCCCCCGGTGCACCGGCGTGGCCACGCCGGTGACCAGGCCGGAGCGGGCCCCGCGATGATGGGTGCAGTTCAGGTCCACGCCGACGGCGATCTTCGTGCTGCCCCCGTGCAGCATCGCCCCGACCGACCCGAGCGTCTCGGCCAGCACCGCGGACGCGCCCCCGTGGAGCAGCCCGTACGGCTGTGTGTTGCCCTCGACGGGCATCGTGCCGACGACACGGTCGGCGGACGCCTCCACGATCTGGACGCCCATCCGGTTGCCCAGGTGTCCCGCGGAGAACATGGCGACCACGTCGACCCCGAGTGCCGTGTACTCGTCGATGACCTTTTGCGGGAACTTCACGTGTTGCTGCTCACCCATGGGCCCGGCTCCGTTCGTCGTGGTCGGTACGGCGTCCGCACGCCTACCTCCAGCTGCTGAGCAAACGCTCAGTCGGTCGCCGATTGTTCCAGACGCACGACCACGGACTTGCTGGCCGGGGTGTTGCTGGTGTCCGCGGTGGCGTCCAGCGGGACCAGGACGTTGGTCTCCGGGTAGTAGGCCGCCGCGCATCCCCGCGCCGTCGGGTAGAACACGATCCGGAAGCCGGGCGCCCGCCGCTCGACGCCGTCCTTCCACTCGCTCACGAGATCGACGTACGACGCGTCGGCGACCCCGAGGGTCCGCGCGTCCTCGGGGTTCACCAGGACGACACGGCGGCCGTTCCTGATGCCTCGGTAGCGGTCGTCCAGGCCGTAGATCGTGGTGTTGTACTGGTCGTGCGAGCGGAGGGTCTGCAGCAGCAGGCGGCCTTCGGGGAGCTCCGGGAACTCGACGGGCGCCGCGGTGAAGTTCGCCTTCCCGGTCGCCGTCGGGAAGCGGCGTTCGTCGCGCGGGGCGTGCGGGAGGGCGAAGCCCGCAGGGCGACCAGCAGGATCGGTCACGCGCGCGTTGAAGTTCTCGAAGCCCGGGATCACGCGTGCGATGCGGTCGCGGACCGTGGCGTAGTCCTTCTCGAACTCCTCCCAGGGCGTGCGGGACTCCTCGCCCAGGACGCGCCGGGCCAGGCGGCAGACGATGGCCGGCTCGGAGAGGAGATGCGTGCTCGCCGGGTCGAGGCGGCCCCGGGAGGCGTGCACCATGCCCATGGAGTCCTCGACCGTCACGAACTGCTCGCCGCTGTCCTGGAGGTCACGCTCGGTGCGGCCGAGCGTCGGCAGGATCAGGGCACGCGCGCCCGTGACGGCGTGCGAGCGGTTCAGCTTCGTCGACACGTGCACGGTCAGGCGGGCGCGGCGCATGGCCGCCTCGGTGACCTCGGTGTCGGGGGAGGCGGAGACGAAGTTGCCGCCCATGGCGAAGAAGACCTTCGCGTCGCCGTCGCGCAGGGCGCGGATGGCCCGTACGACGTCGTAACCGTGTTCGCGGGGCGGGACGAAGCCGAACTCCTTCTCCAGGGCGTCCAGGAAGGCGGGGGCGGGGCGTTCGAAGATGCCCATGGTGCGGTCGCCCTGCACGTTCGAGTGGCCGCGCACCGGGCACACGCCGGCGCCCGGGCGGCCGATGTTTCCGCGCAGGAGAAGGAAGTTGACCACTTCGCGGATGGTGGGCACGGAGTGCTTGTGCTGGGTCAGGCCCATCGCCCAGCACACGATGGTGCGCTCGGAGGCCAGGACCATGCCGAGGGCTTTTTCGATCTCCGCGCGCGTGAGGCCCGTCGCGGTGAGGGTCTCGTCCCAGTCTGCGGCGCGGGCCGCCTCGGCGAACTCCTCGTAGCCGTGGGTGTGTCCGCGGACGAAGGGCTCGTCGACCGCGCCCTGTGTGTCCAGGATGAGCTTGTTGAGGAGACGGAAGAGGGCCTGGTCGCCGCCGATGCGGATCTGCAGGAACAGGTCGTTGAGGGCGGCGCCCTTGAGCATGCCCTGGGGGGTCTGCGGGTTCTTGAAGCGTTCGAGGCCCGCCTCGGGGAGCGGGTTGACGCTGATGATCCGCGCGCCGTTCGCCTTGGCCTTCTCCAGGGCGGAGAGCATCCGGGGGTGGTTGGTGCCGGGGTTCTGGCCGGCGACGATGATCAGATCGGCCTTGTAGAGGTCCTCCAGGTGGACGCTGCCCTTGCCGATGCCGATGGTCTCGGAGAGTGCGGAGCCCGACGACTCGTGGCACATGTTGGAGCAGTCGGGGAGGTTGTTGGTGCCCAGTTCGCGGGCGAACAGCTGGTAGAGGAAGGCCGCCTCGTTGCTGGTGCGGCCCGAGGTGTAGAACAGCGCCTCGTCCGGTGAGCCGAGTGCCTTCAGTTCCCCGGCGACGATGTCGAAGGCGCGGTCCCAGGAGACCGGTTCGTAGCGGTCGGCGCCCTCGGGCAGGTACATGGGGTGGGTGAGGCGGCCCTGCTGGCCCAGCCAGTAGCCGCTGCGGCCGGCCAGGTCGGTCACGGTGTGGGCGGCGAAGAACTCCGGGGTGACACGGCGCAGGGTGGCTTCCTCGGCGACGGCCTTCGCGCCGTTCTCGCAGAACTCCGCCGTGTGCCGGTGGTCCGGATCCGGCCAGGCACAGCCCGGACAGTCGAAGCCGTCCTTCTGGTTGACACGCAGCAGGGTGAGCGCGGTACGGCGGACGCCCATCTGCTGCTGGGCGATGCGCAGCGTGTGGCCGATGGCGGGCAGTCCGGCCACGGCATGTTTCGGCTCGGCGACCTGCGGCGCGTCCTGGACCGGATCACTCTTGGGCGGCTTGCTGGCCATTGCTGAGCCCCTTCGCTTGCGCGTGTCTCTCCGCTTGCACGTGGTGGGCGTGCGCATGGTTCACCTGCGGGTGTGCCACCTCTGCGATCCTCGCACGGGGCAGTGACAACGGCGTAGCAGGTCCTGGACGGCTCAGGCGTCCCGCGTTGTCAGTGGCACGTGGCAGGATCGGGGGCGTGGCAGAAACAGCATCGAAGAAGACCGAGAAGACCTCCGGCACGGGCCGCCCCCGGCTGATGCTCATGGACGGGCACTCGCTGGCGTACCGCGCGTTCTTCGCGCTGCCCGCGGAGAATTTCACGACCGCGACGGGTCAGCCGACGAACGCGATCTACGGCTTCGCGTCGATGCTCGCCAACACGCTGCGCGACGAGGCGCCCACGCACTTCGCGGTGGCGTTCGACGTGTCCCGCAAGACTTGGCGCTCCGCGGAGTTCACGGAGTACAAGGCGAACCGGTCGAAGACCCCGGACGAGTTCAAGGGGCAGGTCGAGCTGATCGGCGAACTGCTGGACGCGATGCACGCGGAGCGGTTCGCGGTCGATGGTTTCGAGGCCGACGACGTCATCGCCACGCTGGCCACGCAGGCCGAGGCCGAGGGCTTCGAGGTGCTGATCGTCACGGGTGACCGGGACTCCTTCCAGCTGGTCACCGAGAACACGACGGTGCTGTATCCGACGAAGGGCGTCTCGGAGCTGACCCGGTTCACTCCGGAGAAGGTCTTCGAGAAGTACGGGTTGACCCCGGCGCAGTACCCGGACTTCGCGGCGCTGCGCGGTGACCCGTCCGACAATCTGCCGGGTATTCCGGGGGTCGGTGAGAAGACGGCGGCGAAGTGGATCAACCAGTTCGGGTCGTTCGCGGACCTGGTCGAGCGGGTCGAGGAGGTCAAGGGCAAGGCCGGGCAGAACCTGCGCGACCACCTGGAGGCCGTCAAGCTCAACCGCCGGCTCACGGAGATGGTGCGGGACGTCGAACTCCCGAAGACGGTCACGGACTTGGCGCGGGCGGCGTATGACCGTACGGCGGTCGCGATGGTCCTCGACACCCTGGAGATCCGGAATCCCTCGCTGCGCGAGCGGCTGCTGGCCGTCGATCCGGGCGCTGAGGAGGCCGAGGCCGGACCGGTCGCCGAGGGCGGTGTCGAGGTGGACGGGGCGGTGCTCGGCGCGGGTGAGCTGGCCCCCTGGCTCGCCGAGCACGGCACGACGGTCCTTGGTGTCGCCACGGTCGGCACCTGGGCGCTCGGCAGTGGCTCGGTCGCCGAGATCGCGCTCGCCGCGCCCGGGGGAGCGGCGGTCTGGTTCGACCCGGCGGAGCTGGACGAGGCCGACGAGAACGCGTTCGCGGCCTGGCTGGCGGGTGCGGACCGGCCCAAGGTTTTCCACAGCGCCAAGGGCGCGATGCGGGTCTTCGCGGAGCACGGCTGGACCGTGGCCGGGGTGAGCATGGACACGGCACTCGCCGCGTATCTGGTCAAGCCGGGCCGCCGTTCCTTCGACCTGGACGCGCTGTCGCTGGAGTACCTCGGCCGTGAGCTGGCGCCCGCGGCGACGGCGGACGGCCAGCTGGCCTTCGGTGCGGACGACGGCGCGGAGGCCGAGTCCCTGATGGTGCAGGCCCGCACGATCGTCGACCTGGGTGAGGCGTTCGGCGAGCGCCTCCAGGAGGTCGGTTCGGCGGATCTGCTGCATGACGTGGAGCTGCCGACCTCGGCGCTGCTGGCCCGCATGGAGCGGCACGGCATCGCGGCGGACCGGGCCCACCTGGAAGCCATGGAGCAGATGTTCGCCGGCGCGGTGCAGCAGGCGGTGAAGGAGGCGCACGCGGCGGTCGGTCACGAGTTCAACCTCGGCTCGCCCAAGCAGCTCCAGGAGGTCCTCTTCGGGGAGCTGGGCCTCCCGAAGACGAAGAAGACGAAGACCGGCTACACGACGGACGCGGACGCCCTGGCGTGGCTGGCGAATCAGACGGACAACGAACTGCCGGTCATCATGCTCCGCCACCGCGAGCAGGCGAAGCTGCGCGTCACCGTCGAGGGCCTGATCAAGACGATCGCGTCGGACGGCCGTATCCACACGACGTTCAACCAGACGGTGGCGGCGACGGGCCGGCTGTCCTCCACGGACCCCAACCTCCAGAACATTCCGGTCCGTACGGACGAGGGCCGGGCGATCCGCCGCGGCTTCGTGGTCGGCGAGGGCTTCGAGTCCCTGATGACCGCGGACTACAGCCAGATCGAACTCCGGGTGATGGCCCACCTCTCGGAGGACGAGGGACTGCTGGAGGCGTTCACGTCCGGCGAGGACCTGCACACCACGGTCGCCTCCCAGGTGTTCGCGGTCGACCGGTCCGCCGTGGACGCGGAGATGCGCCGCAAGATCAAGGCGATGTCGTACGGCCTGGCGTACGGTCTGTCGGCCTTCGGCCTGTCCGGGCAGCTGAACATCGACGCGGGCGAGGCGCGCGGCCTGATGGACACGTACTTCGAACGCTTCGGCGGGGTAAGGGACTATCTGCGCCGGGTCGTCGACGAGGCGCGGGCGACGGGCTACACCGAGACCCTCTTCGGCCGCCGCCGCTACCTCCCCGACCTCAACAGTGACAACCGCCAGCGCCGCGAGATGGCCGAACGCATGGCCCTGAACGCCCCGATCCAGGGCACGGCGGCGGACATCGTCAAGATCGCCATGCTGAACGTGGGCCGGGCACTGGAGAAGGCGGAGCTCAAGTCCCGCATGCTGCTCCAGGTCCACGACGAAATCGTCCTGGAGATCGCCCCGGGCGAGCGCGAGGCAACGGAGGAACTGGTCCGCCGGGAGATGGCGGGCGCGGTGACCCTCCGGGCCCCGCTGGACGTGTCGGTGGGCTCGGGGCTCGACTGGGAGTCGGCGGCGCACTGACGCTCCGCTGGTCAGGCAGTTGGGTGTGCGGTCCGTTGACCGTGAGGCGGTGGCCGGTCGCGCCCGCGCGGCGGAGCCGCATGTCGGCACGGCTCCGCGCCCCTTTGGTACAGGGGGCCGGGTGGCCGCCCCTGGCTCGCCCCGCCCCGCCCTGCCTTCCGGACGGAGCCTGCGGGCGGGTTAGGCCTGACGCGGCCTCCGCCCTGCCGGGGAGCGTCGCCTCTCCGGTGACAGGCGCGAGGGTGCCGACGGGGCGGGGCGAGGCCTGCGGCGCAGGTGTGCGATTCCGAGCCGGGCGGGCGCGCCGAGACCGCAGAGGCAACCGGCCCCGTCTGTGTCGCCCTGGACGCCCCCGCCAGGCACCGGCCGGGGTGCGGCTTCTGGGCCCGTGCCGGGTCCAGTGCAGTCTCTGGTCCTGCCTCGAATCTGGTGCGTCTTCTGTACGCGGTGGGCTCGGTGCGGCTTCTGGGTCCGGGCCGGGCTTGCCTCGCGTTGCCGGGCTTGGTCCGGGCTTCGGGCCGGTATCGGGTCTGGTGCAGCCCCTGGACGCGTACGGCGTCCGGTGCGGCTTCTGGGCCCGCGTCGAGTCCGGTTCGGCTTCTGGGCCTGCGCCGAGTCTGGTGGGCTTCGGCCCGTGCCGGGCCCGGTGCGGCCCGTCGGCGCCGCCCCGGCATCCGACCCGCGCACGCCCCCGCCCGACCCCCGGAGGGCCCGTCACTCGCGTGGCCCCCGCGAACACGCCTCCCCGGAGGCCGCCCGCCAGGATGCGGGCATGGGTATACGCACGCTCACCCGCCGGACGGCCCCCATGCGGCCCTCTCCGGCACCGGCATACGCGGCCGATGCGAGCACCGCCCGCATTCCGGGCGGCAGCCCAGCCACTGTCCCCCTCGGCTGCCGTGCGGACGCGCTCCGGCGTGCACTCGCACCGCGCCCCCGCACCCGCCGTGCCCACCTGGACCCGCGCTCCGGCTTTCCGCTGTCCGGCCGCGCCCAGGCCTGGCGCCTCTGGACCGTCTGGGGGCGCGGGTGGCTGCGTAGGCCGCTACGCGGCGGTCAGCGAGAACCCGCGCGCCCTCCGGCCCGCCCTCCCGCGTGATTCTCCGCCTTCTCCTCTGGACCACCTTCCGCACGGCCTCCCGTACGGTCCACGGCGCGACCTTCTGCGTGACCTTCCATACGGAGGCGATGATGGTCCTGCAGGGCCTGTGTGCCCGCCCGCTCCCCGGAGCGCCAGACCCTGATCCCGGCCGCGTACAGGAGCAGTCCCGGCAGCAGTCCCGCACCGATTCCGAAGCACAACGTCGGGATGACCTCCCACGGCTTTGCCGTCGAACCCCAGTGCGCCCACCAGCGCAGGACCCGCTGTACCGCCCCCACCGCCGCGCAGCCGCCGATCACGGCGCAGGCCAGCCACCGGTCCCGAACGGACAGCAGCGGTACGCCGGTTGGCTCCCCCGCGCGGATCCTCTGTAGCGCGTAGTACACGAACCCGGCGACGGCCACCGCTGCCAGCGCCGAACCGCCGTACTGCAGGTACCAGTACAGAGGTGAGCCCCGCAGCTCGCTGTCCAGGACGGGGAGCAGCCGCACCCCCCACCGGTCGTGGTGCGTGAACGCGTCCCAGACGACATGGGTCAGGGCGCCGAGGGCGGCTGACGCGTACCACTGGAGCATCAGGGACGGTGTCGCCCGCGCGCGTGGGGTTCCGCAGCGCAGCAGGGCCGCCGTTCGGCTCTGCCGGGCGCGTGGCAGCAGGGCCACCAGCGGCTCGCGCAGAAACAGCCAGAGGGCGACCAGCGCCCAGGCGACGATCACGTCGATCGTGAAGACGCCCGGGAAGGAGTGGGTGACGGCACCGAACTCCATCGCCTCGGGCAGGACGCTCGCCGCGAAGTAGGTCAGATCGGGGGAGAAGGAGCCGGCGAAGAGTGCCGCCGGTACCAGTCGGCCGCGGCCGGTTCCGTCGGCGCGTACGGCGGGCAGTACGGCCGCCGCATGGCTGAGAGTGAACGGCAAGTGGGCTCCCTGGAGCGGATATCGGCGAGGGCGAACCGCCCCGGTGATCACCGGCGTCCAGTATGCGGGACGCCCGCAGGCTGCGGCGGGCGAGAGAAGGGGCGGTGGAAGGGACGCGTGAAAACCGTGTGTGGGCCACCCGGGTCCGCGGAACGCGACAGATTCACAGTTGGCCAATTGGTGAATATCGGGCACGAACGGGTGTCCGCGCAACACAAGTTGTCGTAGGGTCGCCTGGGTCGGCTTGCTGGGGAGCGTGGCCGAACAGGCAAGCGCACCGAAGGTGTAACGCACAAAGAAGGCGTGAAATCGGGCGAAATGGCCGGTTTGCAGGGCTGGTTGTCATGGTCGGGGCGGGTCGGTATTGATCGGGTCTCGGCGAAAACGGGATAAAAGCAGGCAGAACAGGGCGACTTGTCGCCTACGGGAGGGTTCTCTGTATGGCGGCGTACATCGGCAGGAGGCTCCGCAAGGGAGCGGCGACCACCGCTGTGGCCGCGGCTGCGGTCGCGGCTCTGTCCGCGTCCCAGGCTCCGGGGGTGACGGTCGACGACCAGGGCAGACAGGCCGCCAGTGACTCCCAGCCCACGTCGGAGACCACGGCCGGTGACAGCGCGACCGGCAACTCGCCGTATTACACGGACCTTCCGCCGCTGAACAGTCCGAACCCCAGTCCGAGCCCGTCGCAGTCGTCGACCATAGGCACGCCGGTCTCGCGCGGCGAGGCCGAAGCCGGTATACCCGCGACCGTCCTCGACGCCTACAAGAAGGCCGAGACGGCGCTGGGCACGGCCAAGCCCGGCTGCAATCTGCCCTGGCAGCTCCTCGCCGCCATCGGCAAGGTCGAGTCGGGGCAGGCCCGCGGCGGCAGGGTCGACGCGAACGGCACCACGACCAGCCCGATCCTCGGCCCGCAGCTCGACGGCAACGGCTTCGCGCTCATCAGGGACACCGACAACGGCGCGTACGACGGCAACAGCAGCTACGACCAGGCCGTCGGGCCCATGCAGTTCATCCCGTCCACCTGGGCGTGGGCGGGCCGCGACGGCAACGGCGACGGCAAGGAAGACCCCAACAACATCTACGACGCGGCCCTCGCCGCCGGCCACTACCTGTGCCGGTTCGGCTGGGACCTGTCGACGCAGGCCGACCTCAACCGCGCGATCCTCAGCTACAACCACTCGACGGACTATCTGAACCTCGTCCTGTCGTGGCTGGAGTACTACCGCAAGGGCACGCACGAGGTCCCGGACGGCACGGGCACGCTGCCCGAGAGCCGCAGCGACCCCAACTCCGGGACCGGCACCACGCCGTCGCCGGTCGCGACGACACCGACACCGAGTCCCAGTCCGGACGACACGCCGGGGACCACCACCCCGCCCCCGGTGAAGCCGGCCAAGCCCACTGTGCCGACCCCGGCACCGGTGCCGACACCCACACCCACACCCACACCCACCGACACGGTGCACCATTTGGAGGACGCGGGTACCGCCAAGCTCACCGCGATGGCGGGCGACGCGTTCACCAAGAAGATCAGCACGCGCGCGGAGACCGCGGCCGGCAAGGCGGTCGCCAAGGTCAGGATCCGCTTCACGATCGTCGGCGACACCGACACGACCTTCGCCGGCGGTGAGAGCGTCGCCACGGTCGCCACCGACAGCACCGGAGTCGCCGTCGCTCCCACGCTCAAGGCCGGCGAGAAGACGGGCGACTTCACGGTCCGCGCGATCGTCGTCGGCCGTACGATCGGCGGCCTCGACTACTCGGCCACCGTCACCGCCCGCGCCGCCGACACTCTCGCCCGCACCGGCACCACCGCGCTGACCTGCGTGGCGGGCGGCGAGTTCGCCGACCAGGTCGAACTGAAGGCCACGTACGACGGCGCCGTCGCGGACGGCGTCGCGGCCACCGCGACCCTGGTCACAGCGGCCGACGACGCGACCGTGAACGACAAGGGCCCCTACTTCAAGGACGCGGACAGCAAGACGGTCCGCACCCTCACGGGCCTCGAAACGGACGCGAACGGCCTGCTCAAGCTGCCGAAGCTGTACGCGGACGACACCACCGGCACCTTCCTGCTCCGCATCACCACCACCGGCGGTGCCACCCTCACGGTCGAGCTGACGGTGACGGCGGCACCCACCCCGACGGAATCGGCGACTCCGACGGAATCGGCGACTCCGACGGAGGCCGCCAGCCCGTCGGCTTCCGCCTCCCCGAGCGCGTAACCGTCGTACACGTTCAGTCGTACACGTTCATCCGCACGAAAGCGGCACCCCGTTCACGGCGAGGGGTGCCGCTTTCGCGTGTGCGAGTTGTTCTCATCTCGCACGCCCGTTGCTACGGTGCCCCGACCTGACATCCCATCAGCTCATCGTCGGCAGCCGGGGAGGCCCCGTATGCGTGCCCTGATCGCCGCCGCGGCCGGTCTCGCCGTCGCGCTCGCCTTCGTCCTCGCGATCACAGCCATGGGCGCACCGACGGGTACGACGTCCCCGAAGCCGCTGCTGACCACGGTCCCGTCACACCCGTAGCCGCCGCACCTCTCAGGGAGGGAGGCCGAGATGCGCCGAAGGTCCGGCCTGGTCCTGCTCGCCCTCGCCGTGTTCTTCGCGGCGCTGTCCCCGCTGCTGCGCTGGTACGCCTTCCCGCGCCTCGCCAAGGTCCCGGCGAACCAGTACACGGCCATGGTCCTGGAGGCGAAGGACGCGACCCTTCTCGACTACGACTCGTTCCAAGCCGTGAAGGTCCCCAAGGTCACCATCGTGCAGACCCTCAAGGGCAACGTCGAGGCCTCGGAGAAGATCGAGAGGACGGCGGGGCGGGACGTGGTCGTCTGGGACGGCCTCTCCTATGTCCAGGGGCCCGACGGGAAGATGGTCTCGAAGATCCCCGAGCGCTACATCTTCGACGCGCACACCCAGGAACCGGTCCACGCCACCGGCGAGATGGTCGACGGCGATCCGGTGAAACGGCAGGGCATCGAGTTCAAGTGGCCCTTCCTGACGGAGAAGCGGGACTACGAGTACTTCGACGCGCAGGCACGTGTGACTGCCCCGATCCACTACAAGGGCACGCAGGACTTCCGCGGCGTGTCGGTCTACTACTTCGAGCAGACCATCCCGTGGACGAAGGTCCCCTTCCCCAAGGACCTGCCGGTCAAGGGCGTCACGGCCGAGACGGTCGCCGCGACCGGTACGACCCGCTGGTACACCACGGTCCGCAGGTTCTGGGTGGAGCCGGTCACCGGTGCGCCCGTCTACGGCGAGGAGATCCACCAGGAGGAACTGCGCGGAGGCAGTCTCCTGGGCGGGCGCGAAAAGGTGACGGCCTTCTCCGGGCACGTGAAAATGCGCGAGGACTACATCCAGTCGACGGTCGACCTCGTCAAGTCACAGCGCGGACTGGTCCTGCTGATGACGTCCTACCTGCCCTGGGGCTTCCTGTTCCTGGGCGTGCTCCTGCTGGCCCTCGCCCTCTACCTGGAGGCGCGCGGCCGCAGGCCGGCCGACCCCGCACCCATGGAGGCCTCGGTCCCCGAGCCGGTCACCGCCTGAGCCGCGCGTTCGTGTACCGGGTCGGCTCGGCGGTCGCCGGGTCCTCGGGCCACGGATGCTTCGGATACCGCCCGCGCAGCTCGGCGCGTACGCCCTTGTAGCCGTCCTTCCAGAAGGAGGCGAGGTCGGCGGTGACGGCGGCGGGCCGCCCGGCGGGCGACAGCAGATGCACGAGAACGGGCACACCGGCCACGGCGGGCGACTCCTGCAGCCCGAACATCTCCTGCAACTTCACGGCGAGCACGGGCCGTTCGGGATCGGAGTAATCGATCCGGATTCTGGACCCGCTCGGCACCGCCAACCGCTCGGGCGCGAGCCCGTCGAGACGGCCGGCCTCCCCGGAGGCCCACGGCAGAAGCCGGTTGAGCGCCTGCGCGGCCTCGATCCGCCCCAGGTCGGCCCGCCGTCGCGCCCGGCTCAGCTCGGGCTCCAGCCACTCGTCCACGCGCGCGTGAAGGGCGCTTTCGGAGACGTCGGGCCATGGATCACCCAGCTGCAGATGAAGAAAGGCGAGCCGTTGCCGAAGCGTCCCGGCATCCGCGGACCACCGCAACAGGCCGAGCCCGTCCTCCCGCAGCCCCTCAAGAAGGGCATCGCGTACGAGTACCGGGTCGGGGTCGCGCAGCGTACGCACCGCCAGTTCCACCGCCCCGAGCCGCTCGACCCGCCGGGCGACAACGTCCCCGCCGGCCCAGTGGACCTCCTCGCCCGTGGCGTACAGGGCGTCGGCCGCCGACCGCGCGATGTCCTCGTCGACGGTGGCGGCGAGCCGCACGCGCGCGTGCCCGGCCCCGACCGGCCGGTCCGCCACGGCGACCGCGATCCAGAGCGCGCCCCGCAGCGCCGAACCGTCACCGGCCTCGGCCCGGGTGCCGGACACCATCAGATAGGAGCCCCCCTGAGCCCGGGCGACCCGCTCGGGAAAGGCGAGCGCGGCGACGAGCCCGACGGCGCGGTCGTCCCCGGCGGCCGGGGCGGAGCCGTCGGCGGGGACGCGGGGTGCGGGTGTGGGGTCCGGCGCAGCCGAGCGCAGCCGACGGGCCTCCGTCCGCCAGCGGGCCGCATACGCGTCGTTCCCGCGCCGGGCCGTACGCCAGGCCGCCGCGAGGTCGTCGCCGTACTCCCGCGGCGGCTCCTCGCTCAGCAGTGCGACCACCTCGGCGGCCCGGGCCGCGCCCACCTGGGGGGCTGCGTCCAACAGGGCCCGGGCCAGCCTGGGATGCAGGCCGAGACGGGACATACGGACGCCCCGGTCCGTGGCCCGCCCGGCGGCGTCCACCGCCCCGATCGCCGTCAGTACGGTCCGCGCCGCCGCCATCGCACCGCCCGGCGGCGGGTCCAGCAGGGCCAGCCCGGAGGCATCGGGGTCGCCCCAGCAGGCCGCCTGAAGGGCGAACGCCGTCAGATCGGCCACCTTGATCTCGGGGGACGGAAAGCGCGTCAGACGGGCGTCCTCGGCCTCAGCCCAGCAGCGGTACACCGCCCCCGGTGCCTCACGCCCGGCACGCCCCGCCCGCTGCCGCCCCGCCGCCTGGGATGCCCGTACCGTCGCCAGCGCGCTCAGCCCGCGCGCGTGGTCCACCCTCGGCTCCCGGGTCAGCCCCGAGTCGACGACCACCCGCACACCCGGAACCGTCAGCGACGACTCCGCAACCGAGGTCGCCAGCACCACCCGGCGCCCCGTCCCGCCCGACAGCACCGCGTCCTGCACAGCCGCCGGCGCCCGCCCGTGCACCTGGAGCACCTCCACCGCGGGTCCCAGGTCCCGCAACTGGCCCGTCACGCGCGCGATCTCCCCCACGCCGGGCAGGAAACACAGGACGTCACCCGCACGTTCGACCAGCGCCCGCCGCACCACCGACGCCACATGCGTCAGCAGTGCCGGGTCGACGCGCATACCGTGCGGCGGCCGTACGGGACGTACCGGCGGCGCCCACACCACCTCCACCGGATACGACACGCCCGCCGCCTCGACCACCGGCGCGCCGCCCAGCAGTCCGGCCCAGCCCTCGGCGTCGGTCGTCGCCGACGCGGCCACCAGCCGCAACCCGGGGCGCAACGCCGCCCGTACGTCGACCAGGAACGCCGCCGCCGTGTCCGCGTCCAGGTGCCGTTCGTGGCACTCGTCCAGCACGACCACGTCGACGCCCGGCAACTCCTGGTCCCGCTGCAGCCGTTGCAGCAGCACACCGGTCGTGACGACCTCCACACGCGTGCGTGGACCGACCACCCGCTCCCCGCGCACGGTGTACCCCACGCTCGCGCCGACCCGCTCGCCCAGCAGCCACGCCATCCGCCGCGCCGCCGCCCGCGCGGCGATCCGCCTCGGCTCGGCGACCACGACCCGCCGCGCCGGCCCGCCGTCCTCCAGCAGCCCCGCCAGTGCCAGCGGCACCAGCGTCGTCTTGCCGGTACCGGGCGGAGCCACGAGGACGGCGGTGCCGTGCGCGTCCAGGGCGTCGGTCAGACCGGGCAGGGCACCGCGTACGGGCAGGACGTCCAGAGCGTCGTAACGGATCACGTCCCCCAGTGTCGTACGTCCACGGAAAACGCCCTCCACGCGTGCGTGGAGGGCGTTGGCGGAGCGGGCTGCCTCAGTCGCGCTCGCACACGAAGATCGCCGTCCCCGGGATGAGGTTGCCGCGCAGTGGGGACCAGCCGCCCCACTCGGACGTGTTCCAGGCCGGCCACTCCGGCTCGACCAGGTCCTTCAGGTGGAAGCCGCCCGCCACGACGTCCCGGACACGGTCGCCGATCGTCCTGTGGTGCTCGACGTACACGGCGTTGCCGTCGTCGTCCTGCTCGACGTACGGCGTGCGGTCGAAGTACGAACCCGAGACGGACAGGCCCTCCGGGCCGGGCTCGTCCGGAAACGCCCAGCGGACCGGGTGCGTCACCGAGAAGACGAAGCGCCCGCCCGGGCGCAGCACCCGCCGCACCTCGCGCAGTACCAGCACCGGATCGGCGACGAAGGGCATGGCCCCGTACGCCGAGCACACCAGGTCGAAGGAGCCGTCCGCGAAGGGCAGGGCACCGGCGTCGGCCTCCACCAGCGGGACACTGCCGCCGATCCGCAGAGCGTGCTGGAGCTGACGGTGGGAGAGGTCCAGGGCCACCGGTCGGGCGCCCTGGGCGGCCAGCCAGCGTGAGCACTGGGCCGCGCCGGCGCCGATCTCCAGGACGTCCTTGCCCTTGAGGTCCTCGGCCGGGCCGAGGAGTTCGGCCTCCACCTCGTCGAGGCCCTCGGGGCACCAGACGAACCGGTCGTCGCCGAGGAAGGTGCCGTGCTCGTTCTGGTAGTCGTCCGCGTTCCGGTCCCACCAGCCCCGGTTGGCCCGGGAGCTCTCGGTGACTCCGGCGGAACGCCGCGTGGCCTCAGGCTCGGACGATTCGGGCTCTTGGATGATCGGCTCCCTCGTATTAGTCTGCGGGCTCTTCCGTCCGACCTGTCCCGGCGGTCGTCACCAATGGGGCGTCACCGCGCCCTCGTGGCCTCCTGGGACACGTCTTGTGCCGGTTATGCGGCGATCCGCCCCGGGTGTGCGCCTTCGCGCATTGACCCTGCCCGGCTGCCCCCGTATGCTACAAGTTGCGCTGCGGGCCTGCGCACCTCAGACGTAGCAGGTTGCGCTCGCATCTGTATGTATGTCCCCTCGGTTGTCGAGGCGCCACCGGATCTCCGGGTCCTGGATGTGGCGCTTCCTTGGCTGTCCGGCCTTCTGCAGAGCGAAACGGGCTCCCGGCGTAAGCAGTACCTACGACTCTCTGTCCGTACCGGAGCCCTTTCCCACATGACGAGCAGCACCGAGATCACCGCCACCACTCCGCAGGTTGCGGTCAACGACATCGGTGACGAGGAAGCATTCCTCGCCGCTATCGACGAGACGATCAAGTACTTCAACGATGGTGACATCGTCGATGGCGTCATCGTCAAGGTTGACCGGGACGAGGTTCTCCTCGACATCGGTTACAAGACCGAAGGTGTCATCCCGAGCCGCGAGCTCTCGATCAAGCACGACGTCGACCCGAACGAGGTCGTCAAGGTCGGCGACGAGATCGAAGCCCTTGTTCTCCAGAAGGAGGACAAAGAAGGCCGCCTGATCCTCTCGAAGAAGCGCGCCCAGTACGAGCGCGCCTGGGGCACCATCGAGAAGATCAAGGAAGAGGACGGCATCGTCACCGGTACCGTCATCGAGGTTGTCAAGGGTGGTCTCATCCTCGACATCGGCCTCCGTGGCTTCCTGCCGGCCTCCCTCGTCGAGATGCGTCGTGTCCGCGACCTTCAGCCCTACGTGGGCAAGGAGCTCGAGGCGAAGATCATCGAGCTGGACAAGAACCGCAACAACGTGGTCCTGTCCCGCCGCGCCTGGCTCGAGCAGACCCAGTCCGAGGTGCGCCAGACGTTCCTCACGACCCTGCAGAAGGGTCAGGTCCGCTCCGGCGTCGTCTCCTCGATCGTCAACTTCGGTGCCTTCGTGGACCTGGGTGGCGTCGACGGTCTCGTGCACGTCTCCGAGCTCTCCTGGAAGCACATCGACCACCCCTCCGAGGTTGTCGAGGTCGGCCAGGAAGTCACCGTCGAGGTCCTCGACGTCGACATGGACCGCGAGCGTGTCTCCCTGTCGCTGAAGGCGACGCAGGAAGACCCGTGGCAGCAGTTCGCCCGGACCCACCAGATCGGTCAGGTCGTCCCGGGTAAGGTCACGAAGCTCGTTCCGTTCGGTGCGTTCGTCCGCGTGGACGAGGGCATCGAGGGTCTGGTCCACATCTCCGAGCTGGCCGAGCGCCACGTGGAGATCCCGGAGCAGGTCGTCCAGGTCAACGACGAGATCTTCGTCAAGGTCATCGACATCGACCTCGAGCGCCGCCGCATCAGCCTCTCGCTGAAGCAGGCCAACGAGTCCTTCGGTTCCGACCCGGCCTCGGTCGAGTTCGACCCGACGCTGTACGGCATGGCCGCGTCGTACGACGACCAGGGCAACTACATCTACCCCGAGGGCTTCGACCCCGAGACCAACGACTGGCTCGAGGGCTTCGAATCCCAGCGCGAGGTGTGGGAGAACCAGTACGCCGAGGCGCAGCAGCGCTTCGAGCAGCACCAGGCTCAGGTCATCAAGTCCCGTGAGGCCGACGCTCAGGCCGAGGCCGAGGGCACCAGCCCGGCGGGTGCGGCTCCGGCCGCCTCCGGTGGCGGCGGCTCGTACTCCTCGGAGTCGGACGACACGTCCGGCGCCCTGGCGTCGGACGAGGCCCTTGCGGCACTTCGTGAGAAGCTGGCCGGCGGCCAGAGCTGATCACTGCCGCTGAGGCTTGGCCAATAGTTGAGGGCCCGCACCTTACGAGGTGCGGGCCCTCAGCTTTGTGCGCTGCCGGTCGTCGCTCGACTGCACGTCGTTCGTGGCCCCGGCGCGCCCACGCGGCGGAGCCTCATGCCGGCGCCGCGCCGCACCCCTCAGGAGATACGGGGATATCCGACACCCGGGTAACTGACGGGCCGGAATCGGCCGTTGCTCCATGCGCGCATGCTGTCCACCTGACGGTCATACGCGTCACGGACGGGTAAGTCGTACCTGTGAGCGGTGTGCCGGCGGGAATGCCCGCGCACCGTGCCACGTTGTGCAGTACGAACACGAGGAGGAGCGGTCACAGTGCTTGATCCGCAGGGTTTGTACGCATGGGAGCCGAAGGGCCTGGCCGTCGTCGACATGGCGCTGGCACAGGAATCGGCCGGTCTTGTCATGCTCTACCACTTCGACGGATACATCGACGCGGGCGAGACCGGAGACCAGATCGTCGACCGGCTGCTCGACACGCTGCCCCACCAGGTGGTGGCTCGCTTCGATCACGACCGGCTCGTGGACTATCGCGCGCGTCGCCCGCTGCTGACGTTCAAGCGCGACCGCTGGACCGACTACGAGGTGCCCACGCTTGATGTGCGGCTCGTCCAGGACGCCACCGGGGCGCCCTTCCTGCTGCTGTCCGGACCCGAGCCGGACGTCGAGTGGGAGCGCTTCGCCGCGGCCGTCCAGCAGATTATCGAGCGCCTCGGCGTCCGCCTGTCCGTGAACTTCCACGGCATCCCCATGGGCGTCCCGCACACCCGCCCCGTGGGCCTCACCCCACACGGCAACCGCAACGAACTGGTGCCGGGCCACCGCAGCCCGTTCGAGGAGGCGCAGGTCCCCGGCAGCGCCGAGTCGCTCGTCGAGTACCGCCTCATGGAGGCCGGCCAAGACGTCCTGGGTGTCGCCGCGCACGTCCCGCACTACATCGCCCGCTCCCCGTACCCGGATGCCGCCCTGACCGTCCTGGAGGCCATCACGGCGGCCACCGGCCTGGTCCTGCCCGGTATCGCGCACGCGCTGCGCACGGACGCCCATCGCACCCAGACGGAGATCGACCGCCAGATCCAGGAGGGCGACGAGGACCTCGTGGCCCTGGTCCAGGGACTTGAGCACCAGTACGACGCGGCCGCGGGCGCCGACAGCCGGGGCAACATGCTCGCCGAGCCGGTCGACATCCCGTCCGCCGACGAGATCGGGCAGGAGTTCGAACGGTTCCTGGCGGAGCGGGAGGGCGAGGGCTGAGCCCCCCCCCGAGCCGAGCCTTCGCGGGCGCCCTGTCGCAGCCGCTGTCAGTGGCAGGCCCTAAGCTTCCCGGCATGCTGACAGTGGGCCTGACCGGAGGCATCGGGGCCGGTAAGAGCGAGGTGTCGCGCCTGCTCGTCGCGCGGGGCGCCGTCCTGATCGACGCGGACCGCATCGCGCGCGAGGTCGTCGCACCGGGGACGGAAGGCCTCGCGGCGGTGGTCGACGCGTTCGGTACGGAGGTGCTCGCCGAGGACGGCGGCCTGGACCGGCCCAAGCTGGGCTCGATCGTCTTCGCCGCCCCGGAGAAGCTCGCCGTACTGAACTCGATCGTGCACCCCTTGGTGGGCGCCCGGTCCCGCGCCCTGGAAGCCGCCGCGGCCGAGGAGGCCGTCGTGATCCACGACGTACCGCTGCTCGCGGAGAACGGCCTCAGGTCGCTGTACGACCTGGTGATCGTCGTCGACGCGAGCCCGGAGACCCAGCTCGACCGGCTGGTCCGGCTGCGCGGCATGACGGAACACGACGCACGCGCGCGCATGGCGGCTCAGGCCACCCGTGAGGAGCGCCTGGAGATCGCGGACGTCGTCATCGACAACGACGTACCTCTGGCGGAGCTGGAACTGCGCGTAACAAATGTATGGGCGGATCTTGTACGCAGAGCGCGGCCGTCTCAGGAATAGCGGTGTCGGGTCCGGGCGTTGACCCGCCGTAGTGAGGGAAGGACTCTGCCGTGCCCGAGACCAGCGGATGGACCGGACGGACTCCGGAGACGCATGTCATCGACTTCCGCGCGGCCGAGCGACTGCTCGCCGCGCGTGATCCCCGCGGCGCGGTCAAACTGCTCGACCCCGTGATCGCCGCACACCCCGAGAACACGGCCGCCCGGCTGCTGCGCGCGCGTGCCTTCTTCGCCGCCGCCCAACTGCGTCCCGCCGAGCTGGAGTTCACCATCGTCCTGGAGCGTGAGCCGGACAACGCGTTCGCGCACTACGCGCTCGCTCGCACCTACGAGCGTCAGAGTCGCCCCGACCAGGCAAAGCGCCACTTCCGGCTGGCGGCGGCACTCGACCCGAACCCGCGCTATCTGGAAGCGGCACGCTTCGACTCGCAGTCCTGAAGGTTCGAGGGCTGTGGCCCGAGTCCACAACGGGTGCGCACCCGCGCGCGGCTTATCAGGGGCTGTGCTGTTTCGGCGGCCGGTACGGCGGGATGTCCGCGCCCGGCTGGTAGTGCGGGCCCTGGCGGATGTGCCGGAGGATCAGGGACAGGTCGACCGTGGCGACCAGCCACAGAACGCCGCAGGCAGCCGCCCACCCGGGGCGCCCGGCCAGCGCGAACGCCGCCGTCCCCGCGATCGCCCAGACAAGCCCCCACACGCTCAGCCAGAGACGCGCCCGCAGGGCACTGCGAGCTGTTCTCGGCTCACTGCCTGTACGCATCGGGACCACTACTCCTTCCTGCAACGTACTCTTCGCTCCGGACGTTCACCAAAGGCCGTGGGCCGGGACCGCCGGCCGCTGAGACGACGGGGGAGAGCCACACCGTGCTGCCGGATGCCGACGACCTTCCCGAGATCCTGCTCGACCTGGCCGTACCCCACGAGGACATCAACGAACTGGTCGCACTGCGACGGCTGCTGACCCGCGACCCCGGCGCGACGCGGCTTCTGGAGGAGTGCGTCGAGGGACTGGTCCGGGACATGGGCAGGATCGGCGGGGCGGCGCCCTGGCCCGGCGAACGGATCGCGGAGCTGTTCACCGGGCAGGTGGACGGACGGGCGGGAGAGGAGCCGGGGACGCCGGGCCGGTACTTCGCCGTGTACGTGTTCGTCGCGGCGCTTCCGTACGTACGCGCCCACCACCACGCCCTCGGGATCCCGCCCGAGGTGACCCGCCGTACCCTCGCCGACCTCGGGCGGAACATGGCGGTGTACCGCAGGAGGTACGGCCGGGGCGGTGTACAGGCCCCGGGATGGCTCGCGCTGCACTTTCACGGCGAACTGTTCCAGCTGGGGCGGCTGCAGTTCCAGCGGGCGCGTGTGGGGGAGCGGACGGCGGGGCTGCTCGCCGCGACCGGTGCGGCCCCGGGCGCCGACGCGATGTGTCTCAGCCTGCACGTACCCGACTTTCACGGGCCGCTGTCCCCGGCTGCCTGCGACCGGTCCCTCGCACTGGCCCTGGACCTTTTCGCGCGGCGCTTTCCGGGGGAGCGGTACTCGGCCGGGGTCTGTCACTCCTGGCTGCTGGATCCGCAGCTGAAGCGGTATCTGGGCGCGGACTCCAACATCGTCCGCTTCCAGGAACGCTTCCGGATCGCGGAGCAGGCGGGCGAACCCGTCGACACCGAACCGGTCCAGTTCGTGTTCGGGAATCCGGACCTGCCGGTGGCCGGGCTGCCCCGGCGGACCACGGTGGAGCGGGCCGTCGGGGACCACCTGAGGGCCGGAGGCCACTGGTACATCGGCCACGGATGGTTCCCCCTGCCGACGATTTGACTCGAACGGGTGAACAGGCTGAGGGCGGGAACGGCCGTGCGGGCACGGGCCGTTGTGCGGGCATGAGACGGGAAATGCGTGAAGGGTATGAAGGCACCGGCCCCGGTGCGATCACCCCGGACGGCTGCGCGGTCGAGCTCTACTCGCGGCTGTCGATCGGGGACGAGCCGGACATCATCGCCGCGGCGGTGCCCGGAGGTGCGCACATCCTGGAGCTCGGCAGCGGCGTCGGACGTATGACCCACCCGCTCCTGGAGCGCGGTTTCACGGTCACGGCGGTGGACGAGTCGGCCGAGATGCTGGAGCGCGTCCGGGGAGCGCGCACGATATGCAGCCCGATCGAGGACCTCGACCTGGGCGAGACCTTCGACGTGGTGATGCTCGCGTCGTTCCTTGTGCACGCCGGGGACACCGAGGTGCGGCAGGGGCTGCTGCGCACCTGCGCCCGGCATGTCGCGGAGGGTGGCCACGTGCTGATCCAGCGAGAAGGCGCCGACTACCACGTGAACGTGCCGCGTGAGCGGGTCGACCCGGCCGGGTTCACGATCCGGCTGGTGTCGTCGGAGCCGGTCGGAGACGGCGTCAACTCGGTGCGCGCGGAGTATGAGTTTCAGGACGCGATATGGACCCAGACCTTCCTGGCCCGGCCGTTGACACGGGAGCAGTTCGAGGAGGCTCTGGGCGAAGCCGGGTTGCGGGTGGAACGGTATCTGACGGAGGACGGGGTCTGGGTGAGGGCGGTGAGTGGGTAGGGGAAACGTGTAGCGAACCGGATTGCGCGAGCGAGGGGATTTCGAGGGATGAGTGGCACAGTCGTGGCGGTCAGCAGCAACGCAGGGTACTCGTTCAGCAAGCCGAACCAGGACAGCGTCAGACTGCTCACCGGGCTCGGTGTGGAGGGGGACGTGCACGCCGGGACGACCGTCAAGCATCGCTCGCGCATGGCGCAGGACCCCACGCGGCCGAATCTGCGCCAGGTCCACCTCATACACGAGGAGCTCTTCGCCGAGGTCGGTGAGGAGGGGTTCGAGGTGGCGCCCGGAGAACTCGGCGAGAACATCACGACCCGGGGTGTCGATCTGCTCGCGCTTCCGGTCGGCACCCTGCTGCACATCGGCGACGACGCGGTGCTGACGGTGACCGGTCTGCGCAATCCCTGCCGGCAGATCGACCGCTTCCAGGACGGCCTGCTGAAACAGGTGGCTGGACGGGACGACGCCGGGAACGTCGTCCGAAGGGCCGGAATCATGAGCGTCGTGACGGAAGGAGGCGAGGTGTGCCCCGGCGACACGGTCAAGGTGGAGCTTCCCAGCGGGCCGCACCAGGCGCTTGGCGTGGTCTGAGAAGTCCCGCCGGGCGGCGATGAGTTCCGGGCCGGCGGCAGGTCCACCTCTGTGACAGAAACGCGAACCGCTTCACACAGGGGACCTCCATGCCCGAGAGCACCGCTCCCGTCACATCCCTCACTTCCGCCGGCTCCACCACCCCCGTCACTTCCGCCGGGCCCGTCTCCGCGCGTGGGTGGCGCGCCTGGATCGCGCTGCGGGCGCTTCAGGTGGTACTCGCCCTCTTCTACGGGTTCGCGAGCGCACTGCCCAAGCTGATCGCGCACCCGTCGGCCGCCGAGTCCTTCGACGAAATGGGCTGGGGCAGCGCCGGCATGTACACCACCGGGCTGCTCGAACTGGCGGGAGCCGTCGCACTGTTGGTTCCGGTGCTGCAGTCGGTGGCCGCGATGGCGCTGGGTGCCCTGATGGTGGGCGCGTTCGTCGTGCAGGTCGCTGTCTTCGACGGGCAGTACGCGGCGACACCGCTGATCCTCATCGTGCCGCTCACCCTCGTAGCCTGGGCCCGCCGAGGGCACAACGCGGAGCTGCTGCGGCTGGTGCGGCGACGGGCGTGACGGGGTCGGTGTACGGCGGGTCGTGGGGGACCCGGCCGTACGTCGTGCCTGCCGTACACGCGGGGCCACGCGGTGTCGCGTACCTGCGGGCCTCACGAGGGCGGGCCCTTACGCGGTGTCGTCGGGACCGGTCGGGCCGGTGAGGCCTCGTAGGCGTTCCATCTCGCGGCGGTCGCGTTTGGTCGGACGGCCGGTGCCGCGGTCGCGGATGCCGGCCGGGGCGACGGCCTCGCGGGGTGGCGGCGGAGGGCTGTTGTCGACGTAACACTGGATGGCCACCGGGGCTCCGACCCGCTTGCGGATCAGGCGCTTCACCACGACGATCCGCTCGTTACCGGCGTGCCGGAGGCGTACCTCGTCGCCGACGCGCACGGCGTACGCGGGCTTCACTCGCTCGCCGTTGACGCGTACGTGGCCGCCGCGGCAGGCGGTCGCGCCCATGGAGCGGGTCTTCACGAGACGCACGGACCAGATCCAGCTGTCGATGCGGACGGTCTCGCCGCTCGCCGGACGGGCGGCGTCGGCCGAGGCCACCGCCGGGGAGGCCGGTGCGGTGCCGTCTTCGGTGTGCGCGCTGCCTTCGGTGTCCGCGTCCTCGGAAGCCCTGCCAGATGCCATGCCCTCGACTTTAGTACCGGAGGTCGCGCGGACCGAGCGCGTTCTTCCGGTCCCGGTCCCGATTCCCGGGCATGGTTCCGGGCGATTCCGAGGGCGGCTCTCGTCCACCGTTCTACCGTGGGCTCATGGACACCAGTGATCCGGCCGGGCTGACCGGGCTCGACGAACGGATCGCCGGATGCCGGCTCTGCCCCCGGCTGGTCGCCTGGCGGGAGGAGGTCGCCCGTACCAAGCGGGCCGGTTTCACCGACTGGGACTACTGGGGACGGCCGGTGCCGGGGTTCGGGCCGGCGGATGCGCGGCTGCTGATCGTCGGGCTGGCGCCCGCTGCCCACGGCGGGAACCGGACCGGGCGGATGTTCACCGGAGACCGGTCCGGCGATGTGCTGTACGCGGCGCTGCACGAGGTGGGGCTGGCATCGCAGGCCGCTTCGGTGGCCCTCGACGACGGGCTCGAACTGTACGGCGTACGCGTCACCTCGCCCGTGCACTGCGCCCCGCCCGCCAACAAACCCACCCCCGAGGAGCGGAACGCCTGCCGGCCGTGGCTGCTGGACGAACTGGAGCTGCTCCGGCCGACACTGCGGGCCGTGGTGGTGCTCGGGGCGTTCGGCTGGCAGGCGACGCTGCCCGCCCTCGACGCGGCCGGCTGGAGCGTGCCGCGTCCGCGCCCCGCCTTCGCGCACGGGGCGCGGGTCACGCTCGGCGGCGGGATGCGGCTTTTCGGCTGCTTCCACGTCAGCCAGCGCAACACCTTCACCGGCCGCCTCACGCCCGCGATGCTCCGGGAGGTGCTGCGGGACGCGGCGACCGCAGCAGACCTCCCCCATCAGCGGTGAGGGCTCTGCAGTGACTTCGTGGGCAGGGAAAACTGGTGCGGCCGGACCGGTGCACGCACGTTACGTTGTTCCGATGGGCCTGTATCCGAAGATCGAACCGTACGACCACGGCATGATCGATGTCGGGGACGGCAACCGCGTCCACTGGGAAGTCTGCGGCAACCCGATGGGCAAGCCGGCGGTGATGCTGCACGGCGGGCCGGGGTCGGGGGCGAGTCCGGATTTCCGGCGGTACTTCGATCCGGCCGCGTACCGGATCGTGCTGCTCGACCAGCGCGGATGCGGGCGTTCGACACCGCACGCGAGCGCGTACGAGACCGACATGAGCGTCAACACGACGGGTCACATCATCGCCGATCGCGAGCTGCTGCGGCGGCACTTGGGGATCGAGCGGTGGCTGGTGTGGGGGGTGTCGTGGGGGTCGGTGCTCGGGCTGCGGTACGCGCAGACGCATCCGGAGGTCGTGTCCGAGCTGGTGCTCACCGCGGTCGCGACCGGTTCCGACGCCGAAGTTGCCCTGCTGACCAGAGGACTGGGGAATCTGTTCCCCGAGGCGTTCGAGAAGTTCCGCGCCGAGGTGCCCGACGACGAGCGGGACGGAAACCTGGCCGCCGCGTACAACCGGCTGCTGGAGTCGCCCGACCCCGAGGTACGGGCGCGGGCCGCGCGGGCGTGGACCGACTGGGAGACGGCCATGATCCCGGCACCGCCCCGGTCCGTACCGCGTTACGAGGACCCGGTGTTCCGCATGGGCTTTGCCCGGACCGTCACCCACTACTGGGGCGAGGACCACTTCCTGGGTGAGGGGAACCAGGGCGCGGAAGGCGTCGTACTGCGCGACGCGCACCGGCTCAACAGCATTCCCGGCACCCTCGTCCAGGGCAGCCTCGACCCCGGGAATCTGCTCGGCACGGTGTGGCGGCTCCATCACGCCTGGCCCGGAAGCGAGTTGATCGTCGTCGACGAGGTGGGGCACAACGCGGGGGCGCCGGGCATGGTGGACGAGCTGGTGGCGGCCACGGACCGGTACGCCGTCCGCCGCTGAGCCGACTACCGTCGGCGGGCGCGGGTGCGTTCGCCGGCGGACTGTACGAACTGGAGCTCCAACGTGGGTGGGGGAGGGGCGACGCCAGGGCCGCCCGCCTCCGCCCAGCGGAGTATCTCGTCGGTGCAGTCGTCGCCCATCGACCAGCCGATCCACACGGTCTTGCCGCCGCGTCCGCGGCCCTCGCCCGACGGCTGTACGACGATGACGTTCGCCTGGTCGCACGGGCCGAGGCAGTCCGTCGTACGGACCGCGAGGCGCCCGGCGGAGGCCGAGGCTGCCGCACGCAGCCGGTCCAGCTGCCAGTCGTGGTCGTAGCTGGGGTACTTGCGCGGGTCGCCGCAACAGCAGCCACGGCAGACGATCAGAGTGCAGGGGCGGGTGCGGGCGGCGCCGATCACCGTACGGGCGGTCACAGCTCGCTCTCCGTCCCGAAGAGGTGCAGTACCGTCGAGCGGTGGTTGGCCGGGACGTGGGTCAGGGCGTGGGCGCGGGCCCGCGCCGGGTTGCCGGATGCGAGCGTCTCATGCAACTCGCGGTGTTCGGTGAGGATTTGGGGCCCCTTTTCGTTGCCGCGGGTGAGCGGGCGAAGCCGGCCGTCGGCCGGTTCCATGACCGAGATCAGCGGGTTGTTGGCGGACGGGTCGGGATGCGGTCGCGGAGGCGGGTGTTGCTGCCGGTGATCGCCTCCGCGTCGCCCGCCGCGGTCGCCGTGGCGGCCCGGTCGAGGAGCTCCGCCAGGTCCGCCGGGGTGGCGCGGGACGCGGTGAGGCCGGACGCGTAGACCTCCAACGCCTTGCGTGGTTTGCAGAGTTCGGCCACGTCGGCCGGGGTGAGGCGGCGTACGGCCGTGCGTCGCGGGGTCGCGAAGAGGACGAAGCGCTCGGCGGCCAAGGCCCGGTTTGGCGCGCGGAAGGGGGCCCGGGCCGCCGCCGAGTGCTCGGCCGGCTCGCGCTCGACCAGCCGGTCGCCGGGGCCGAGTCGACCCGCGATGATCTCCTCCCGCAGGGCCGCCAAAACCCGCTCGCGCACCGCTCCGAACGGTTCGGTCTTCGTCATGGGCCCATCTTCGCCGACCCTGGGGGCTTATGGAGCACCAGCAGTGCGGACGTCGGAGTTGTGCGAAGCCGGTGCCCGAGAGTTGGGAACGGGGGCGGCTCGGCGGGGCCGCGCGCTGCCGGTCGGTGGTGACCGCAGAGTCCGGGGAAGCGCTACGTCGAGGACACCAGCGGCAACGGCAACGGCACCCGGCTCGTACTGGTGCCATCCGCCGACGCCGGGCCCGGGGGCACCGCCCACGACGGTCACCGGTCGGCCGCGGCTCGACGTCCGCCTCTGGATCAGACGGCCCGGCGAGTCCGACGGAACCTGCCGGGGCAATCCGGCGGCAGGGCAGTGGCGGCCCATGTGCGCCCTCGAACTCGCCCGCAACGCACACTCGTGAGCCCGGGCCGGGCTTGCGAGGCCGCCTCTACGAGGGGGACGGCTGCCAGGCATACCGCACATCCGGCTCCCGCTCCTCGTTTCCGCTGCCGTCCGTGTGCTCGACGGCGACGAAGCCGTGACGTTCGTAGAAGCGGTGGGCGGGCTTGTTGACCTCGAAGGTCCACAGGGTCAGTCCGTTCGGGCCACGTTCTTGCGCGAGGGCGACGAAGAGGTCACCGATGCCGTGTCCACGCCACTCCGGGTGCAGGTACAGCTGGGACACCTCGTTGCCGTCGAGCACCATCACGCCGACGATTTCACCCCCGTACGCCGCCTCCGCGACCCAGGTCTCGCGGT
Source organism: Streptomyces sp. ADMS (assembly GCF_033441795.1). Classification (NCBI taxonomy): domain Bacteria; kingdom Bacillati; phylum Actinomycetota; class Actinomycetes; order Kitasatosporales; family Streptomycetaceae; genus Streptomyces; species Streptomyces sp. ADMS. The sequence continues at coordinate 34,724 of NZ_JAVFVX010000049.1, forward strand.
GCGGCACCACCACGTCCCGGAAGTAGTCGCGTACCTCGTCGTCCCGTCGGGGCCAGGCGACGGTCGGCAGGGCGACGGCTCTGGACCGCAGCAGTACGTCGGCCGCGGCGCCGGCATCGTCGGGCAGCGCACGGCGGAGAGTGATTTTCGAGGCGGGGGGAGTGAGGGTCACAGGGGCGGAGCCTGTCAGAGGTGCCGTACCGAACGCACCTGGGTTCAGCGGAAACCGGGGCGCCCGTGGTTTCCGGCGTCGCCGTTGGGGCGTCAGTCGTGGCGTGAGCGCGTCGACCGGCCGTACAGGCCCGTCAGTCGCCAGCCCTTCTCGCGTGCCGCCCCCTCGAAGACCTCGATCTTCCGTGCCAGTCCCTCCGGGTCGCCGATGTCGCACCAGCGGCCCGCGACCGCCTCGGCCCACTGCTCCTTTCCTCTCACCAAGGGCAGTCCGCGCACAGCGAGGTGCAGTGCCAGCGTCGACCGCGCGTAGTACCGGACGGCGTTCAGTTCGTCGCGGACCCGGGCGTACTGCTCGGTCTCCCGCAGCCGCAACCGGCCGTCGACGGCATCGGCGACGAGCAGGGGGACCATGACTCCGGGCGCGCACAAGTCCGGATTCGCCGCCAGGAACGTCAACTCGCCCTGGTTCTCTGTGACTTCGTACCGAGGCAGATACGACAGCCGGGCCAGTCCGAGCGCGTGCTTCCACGACGTCACCCACAGGCCGCGGTTGAGGTAGTAGCGAACGCTCCGCTGCCAGGTCCAGCACGTGTCGAGGCGGAAGCCGTGGAGGCTCTCGGCGCGGCACGCCTCGTACACCGTGTCCAGCGTCGACGAGGCGAGGCCGCGTCGCCGGGCCACGGGATGGACGTACAGCGACGAGACGCGCAGCGACCCCACGCCGCTCGGCCAGGTGTCGACGGCGACGGTCCCGAGCGGCCCCCTCGGCCGCCCGCCTTCCCTGTCCTTGAAGGGGTCCCGGATCCAGTACCTCCTGCAGTAATCGTCGTTGTGTTCGTACTCCCGTCCGGACGCCCCCAGCCGGATGCGTAACCGCTTCTCGTGCGAGGGTGTGAGCGAGTCCGGGTCGGTGCACTCGCCGAGGGCGCCTTCGGCGAGTGAGGCCAGGTCCCAGAGCCCGAACCGGTGTCCTTCGGCGGGCCCGACCGGACGAAGGCCGGGGCAGGCCGACAGTCGTTCGTGCACGCGCAGGGCGAGATCATCTTCCATGGCCGGAGCGTATGGACACGGGTGGTGCGCCCGTCCGGCTCGGGAAGGCATCTCACCGGGGGATTCACCTTGGCGGTGGACCCGGTCATTGGTCATGTGTTCGCCTGTCGCACTCCTGTTCAAGTGGTGGATACGCCTCGGCGATGGCGGCGCAGATCCGCCGGTGGAGCAGTTTCTCGGCCTCGGCACGGCCGGAGTCCCGCTCACCTCCCGGCAGACCGTCCAGGAGCTGGTCGTAGTGGCTCATCCGATGCTGTAGGTAGTCGACCTTCCAAGGGGTGAGAGAAGCGCGGCCGATGTGGTTGTCCGGTGCGGAATCGCCGTCGGTCACCTCGATCGGGCAGTTGGCCGCCGTCTCCCGTCGTGCCCGGTGTTCCACCGCCCGCAGCGCCAACTTGCCCGGATCCAGACGCGGTACCTCGATCGGCTCGGTCCTGATCCGCTCCAGGACCTCCAGCCGCCGTCGCCGCACGGCGTTCCGCACTGCTTCCGACCGCCGCGCCGAGGACTCCGCATCCCTCCGGAACTCGTCGGTCCGCTCGGCCGCATCGACCCGCTCGACGCGGTACAACCGGACCTGCGGCGCCGCCCTGAGCCGCGGATTGACGCTGAGGCGGTCCGGTGTGCCAAGGAGCCGCTGCACCATCCCGCCGGTCCACCCGCGGGCCCGCAGTCCCGCCAGGGAGACGTACCGCTGTCCGTCCTCTTCATGGCTCTGACCGCCCTGATGCCGCTGGCTGTCCTCGTAGCTCTGATCGCCGGCATGACAAACCACGGCTACCTCCCCCCGTAACTGTGCCGTGACACTCTGTGACGACATCTCCTATTGAAGCGCCCACCACTGACAATCGCCCGAGCCGTACCCGGGTCAGGAGCCGACGTACGCCGGCCTACGAGGAGGGAGGGGCCGCTCGTGCGGGCGTCGACGGACGGCATCACCGCCTCACCGCCGTTGCGTTCATAAAGAACGCGGGTTACCCGCAGACCGTCACCTCCCCGAAATACTCGCGTCCCATCTCCTCCATCGCTCCGATCTACGGTGGAGGCCACAGCCCGGCCGACGTCGCCCGAAGGCATCGCAAGCCCCGCCCTCGCCCGACAGGAGCCCTGTGCCACGCCCCAGCAGCACGCGCCCGCGTTTCGCCCTGCCGCCCTGGCTCGCCCACGCGCTGCGCGCCCAACGCGGGCCCGTTCCCTGGAACGCGGTCATCCGGGGTGCCCTGGCCGCCGGGCCGTTGCTGCTGGCCGGCGTGCTGGCGGACCGCATCTCCCTCGGGGTCGTCGCCGCACTCGGTGCCATGCTCGCCGGGATCAACGACCGGCCGGGCAGCCGGCGTTCCTCCGTGAGGCGGCTCGGCGTGCCCGCGTCGGGCGGAGCGCTCGGGCTGGCCGTCGGGACCTACGCCGGACAGCAGTTCGGAGCCGTCCCGCTGACCCTTCTCCTCACCGCCCTCGGGCTCCTCGCGGGCGGTATCAGCGCCATCGGGCCCGTCGCGTCCGGCGCCGGTACGCAACTGCTCGTCGCCGCCGCCATCGGAGCCGGGATGCCGTTGCCCGAGCCGGGCTGGGAACGGGCCCTGTTCTTCGTCGCGGGAGCCGGCTGGCTGCTCGTCCTGCGGCTCGCGCTGCCCACGCCCGGCTCCGGCGCCGGTGACTTCCGGTTCGACGGGGAACGTGCCGCGGTCGCCGCCGTGTACGACGCCGTCGCCCAACTCCTCGACGCCGCCGGTACGGACGAGGCCGGCACCCGGCGCGCCGCCCTCACCGCCGCCCTCGACCACGCCCAGGACGCCCTCGGCGGACCCCGTCTGCGCCAGTACGCCAGTTCCGCGGACGAGCGACGGCTGCGCACCCAGTACGCCGCCGCGCTGTCCCTCGCCGAGGCCGCGACCGCCCTCGCCTGGGCAGGGGACGCCCTCCACACGCGCGTGGCGGAAGGGCCCCGCCGCCTCGCCGCCGCCGTACGGACCAACACGCACACCGGACCACTGCCCGCCCCCGCCCGCTCCGCGCCGGGGCTGCGCGCCCTCGATGACGCGCTGCTGCACGCCGCCGACGCGTTCGACCGGGGCGGTGACACGGACGACCTGCACACGCGGCGCCGTACCGTCGCGGCCCAGCTCCGTACGGCCGTCGATTCCGGCGGGCGCGAGTACGGGCTGCGGGTCGCGCTCTGCTTCGGGGCCGGCGCGGCCGTCGCACAGGCGATGAACCACGCCCACTGGTACTGGATTCCGGCCACCGCCGTCTTCCTCGTCAAGCCCGACCTCGGTCCGCTCGCCTCGCGCGTCCTGTGCCGGGCGGCCGGGACCGTCCTCGGGGCCGTCGTCTTCGCCGGGTTCGCCGCCGTGCTGCCGCGGCCCGAGGGGCTTGTCGCGCTCGTCGCCGTGAGCGGCGCGTTGATTCCCGTCGCCACCCGGCACTTCGCCGCCCAGACCGCCGTCGTCACGGTGCTCGTGCTCGCCCTGGTGATGGTGGGCGGTGAGCCCCAGGCATCCTGGAGCCGGATCCTCGAAACCCTGGTCGCGTGTGCCCTCGTACTCGTCGTCGGTCATCTGCCGATGCCCGGGCAGCGCGGCGGGGGCGTACGGGCGCGGCTGGCACGCGCAGGCGAGGCCGCGCAGGCGTACCTCCAGCATGTGATGAGCGGCTCCGACGACCGGCAGGCGCGATGGGTGCTGCGCCGCGAGGCCTATCGGACGCTCGCCGAGGCCCGTACGGCCATCGCGCACTCCGCGGCCGAACTGCCCGCCCTGGCACGGCACACCGAGGGCACGGAGGAGGTCGCCGCCACGCTCGAACGACTCGTCGACACGGCGACGGCCTGTGCCGTGCACCGCGACGACACCGGACGCCTCACCCGCCGGCACACCCAGCACCTGGCCGAACTCCTGGACGAACTCGGCGAACGGCGCGAGCGCGCCGGGCTGCGGATGCGGGCGCCCTGAGCGGCGATGAGTTCCGCGCTTCCCGCCGGTCCACCCCTGAGAACGGACCGTTCCACAACGGGGCCTGGAGGGGCGATGACACTTCCGCGGATCGTTTCGCGCGGCGAATGGCGGGCGGAACGCGAGGCGTTGCTGGTCAAGGAGAAGGTCGTCACGCGCGTGACGCGCTGGGTGCCGAACGGCGCGGGCTGCCCATGGTCGAGGTCGACGACAAGTACGTGTTCGAGGGCGGCGACGGCAGGGCGACGCTGCTGGACCTCTTCGAGGGCCGCCGCCGGCTCGTCGTCCACCACTTCATGTTCGCCCCCGAGTGGGATGCGGGCTGCCCCGGTTACTCGGAGTTCCTCGACGGCGTCGGTCATCTGGCGCACCTGTATGCACGCGACGCCTCGTTCGCGGTCGTGTCCCGGGCGCCGTACACCCGGCTCCTGCCGTTCAAGGCGCGCATGGGGTGGACGGTGCCCTGGCACTCGTCGCACGGACAACTTCCCCGCGACTTCCTGGTGACGTCAGAGAGCGAGGGAGAGGTCGTCTAGCGGTTTGGCGTGAGCTGCTTCCTGCGGGACCGCGGCCGGGCCTCTGGGGACGGCGCCCACGGGCAGCGGACGCGTGCGCCATCACGACGCGTACGAGGACTGATACAGAGGGTGGCAAAGACGGCGTAGGGGATGTAACAGGATGAGATCATCCTCACATCTGCTCGTGAATGAGTGTCAACAACGTCTCAGTACGGTCACTTGGCGAGGCCTTTTCCCCATGATGAGCGTTTAACTCTATGAGATCAGCGCTACATGGAGGTGCAGGGTGAACGGGCGAAAGGTGCTCGAACGCTTTCCCGCCGGCGGGCCGCGCGGTTCCTGGCCGGCGGAGGAGTTCGCTCAGGCGCGGCGCCTGGAGGGCCAGGCCGCGGAGGTCGTCATGGACCTCGCGACGGACGCGTTCCTGGTGATCGTCAGGGGCGGGGGCATAGGCGAGTGACGTCGGCGATGCCCTGGCCCGAGCAGGGGCGGGCTCAGGCGCTGATCGGCCTCGACCAGGTGGGAGTCGTCCCCGTCACCTGGCACAGGGCGAGGTAGAGCGGTATCGGCGGGGTGTACGGGAGGGTGTCGTGCGGCCGGTGCAGGAGCGGCGGGACGCGCGGAACGTCGAGGACGACCGCTCCCGTGGCGTAGTGCGCCGGGGCCGGCCACTCCAGGGCGTAGTCGGAGTCGGCGGGGACGAGCCACCACCAGTTATCCGCGTCGGCGTACACGCAGCCCAGGCGTGGCAGCCGGGGCAGCACCTGGGGGCCGAAGCGGGCGGGCACCGCCACCGCGTCGCAGCCCAGCGGGGCGGTCATGCCGTCCGGTATCGGAAGGCGCAGGGGGGTTCCACGGTGGGGCGGACCCTGTAGACCGCGCTTCACGCGCAGCAACGTGTCCATGCTGATGACCCGGCCCCCCGTGGACGTGCCCCTTACACCCATTCGGCCTCTGTCCCCGTCCCCGTTGTGGCGTTCCTCTGGAACCTGTGACGCCCGTGCTGCCCGTGGTGCGCCTGTGTGTCGTCGCCGGGCTCCGGTTCCGGGTCGCCCGCCGTGCCGGGGCGGGGCGGCGGCGCACCCCAGCCGAGGTCGCCGTGGGCCGCCGTGCCGTCGTGTGCGGCGGCGCCCGCGTCGGCCGCCCGGGCCAGTTCCGCCCAGACCAGCAGGCCGGGGCCGTGTTCCTGGGCGCCCCAGGCCCTGCACATGGCCTCGACCAGGAGCAGTCCCCTTCCCTGCTCGTCATCCGGGCGGTACGGCGACTGATGGGGCACGTCGGGCGCGCACCCCTCGTCACGCACGGCTATGCGCACCAGTTCGTCGCCGTCGTGCAGCTCGCAGACTATGTGGCTGCTCGCGGTGTGCACGATGGCGTTGGTGACCAGCTCGGTGACGACGAGGGCCGCGGTGTCGCAGGTGTCCTCGCAGACCGACCAGCCCGTGAGCCGGGCGCGCGTCAGGCGGCGGGCCTGCGCGGGCGAGCCCGGATGGGCGGCCAGCTCGAAGCGGAACCGGCGCTCGGCCGCCGTACCGGGGCGCAGCACGGCTGCGGCCCCGTGACCGGAGCGGTCCGCGGCGGCGTCTGTTCCTAAGGGCGGGGACGGAATCACGCTTGCCACTATCTCCCCGCCGTGAACACTTGGCAAGTGTCACTCTGAAAATTGCAGAGTGCGGTGTGACGGAGTGGAACGGCGTGGCACACTGCTCGCAACAGCACTCGGAGCGGCGCCAGTTGGGACTTTCGGCAGGTTTTCGAATAAATCTTCGAACAAAATTCCCGGCTGGCGCCGCCGGGCTGTCAGGAATCTTCACCGGAGTGTGCCGGTGCTCGATGGAGGTGGAGCGTGAGCGAACCGCGGTCCGCGCCGACGGTCGGACAGGTCGTCCTCGGCCGGCGCCTGCTGGACTTGCGGGAGCGTGCGGGCCTGCGGCGTGAGGAGGCCGCGCGCATCCTCCGGGTCGCCCCCGCCACCGTCCGCCGCATGGAGATGGCCGAGGTCGCCCTCAAGATCCCGTACCTCCAGCTCCTCCTGAAGTCGTACGGCGTCTCGGACGAGGAGGCCGCGGGGTTCGTCCAGCTGGCCGAGGAGGCCAATCAGCCCGGGTGGTGGCAGCGGTTCCACGACGTGCTGCCCGGCTGGTTCTCCATGCACGTCAGCCTGGAGGGCGCGGCGAGCCTCATTCGCCAGTACGAGCCCCACTTCGTCCCAGGCCTGCTGCAGACCGAGGAATACGCCCTTGGTGTCCTGAAATCGGGCGCCATCGGCCAGACCAGACCCGAGGACATCGAGCGCCATGTCGCGCTGCGCATGGAACGCCAGGGGCTGCTCACTCGTGAGGGTGCGCCCCGGCTGTGGGTCGTGATGGACGAGACCGTCCTGCGCCGCCCGGTGGGCGGACCGGAGGTGATGCGTGCGCAGATCGACAGACTGCTCGAAGCCACGAACCTGCCCAACGTGACACTCCAGGTCGCCCCCTTCTCCTCGGGGCCGCACCCGGGCACGTACGGACCCTTCGTGCTTTTCCGTTTTGCCATGCCGGAACTCCCGGACATGGTCTACAGCGAGTACCTGACCGGCGCCATCTATCTGGATTCGCGCTCCGAGGTGGCAACCCACCTGGAGGTCATGGACCGCATGGCGGCTCAGTCCGCTGCAGCACATCGCACGAAGGAGATCCTCCGGGATCTCCGCAAGGAGCTCTGAATCTCTGCATGGATCGCATGACGTCCAAGGCCCGGATACGCCACGAGCGAATCAATGAGCTGACCACTGAACGGGCCACCGAGCGGGCGAGTGCTCGTATCTACAACGGCATGCCCGCCGGTGAGCTGGGCAGCGAGGGCTGGCACAAGCCGTGGAGCGGCGGCAACGGCGGCAACTGCCTGGAGGCGATGAAGCTCGCCGACGGCCGGATCGCCGTCCGTCAGTCCACCGACCCCGACGGTCCGGCACTGATCTACACCACCGCCGAGATGCTCGCCTTCATCGAGGGCGCGAAGGCCGGGGAGGCCGACTTCCTGCTCTCCTGAGGTTCTTTTGGTTCGATTCCGGCCGTTTGTGTGCCCCTGATTCCGTTGTGTGCATTCAATGCCCTTAATTTGACGCTCAGTTGATCACTTGCCATGCCAGACATCGAAGAGGCTTACGGAGTTCGTCATGACCGGGCAGCAACCCACTGAGATCGACACCAGCAGGTCTCATCCAGCACGGATGTACGACTGATATCTGGGCGGCAGGGACAACTACCCGGTCGACGAGGCGACGGGCCGGCAGATGCTCGCCCTGGACCCGCGCGTGCCGGTGATGGCGAAGGTGAGCCGTGCCTTCATGCACCGCGCCACACGCTGGCTGGCCGGGCGCGGCGTCCGGCAGTTCCTGGACGTCGGCACCGGCATCCCGACCGCGCCGAACCTCCACCAGATCGCCCAGGAGATCGCGCCCGACGCGCGGGTCGTCTACTGCGACAACGACCCCATCGTGCCGGCCCTGCTGCGCGGACCGGAGGAGGGCGTCACCGAGTACCTCCAGGCCGATGTGCGCGACCCGGACGCCATCATCGAGGGCGCGAAGAAGGTCCTGGACTTCGGGCGGCCCGTCGCACTGTCCCTCGTCGCCCTGCTGTACTTCATCTCGGGGGAAGTGCCTGGCACAGCGCCTCCAACGCCGCTTCGTAGGCATGCTCGGAGGGGGCCGCGTACCCCACGACGAGTCCGTCGGGCGCGATCGAACTCTCACTCTTCTCCGGGGGCCTTTCCGGTTCGTGGAACTCTGGATGCCGGAACTCGGCGAGCCCGTCGAGGGCGATTCCCCGCCAGGCCGCCGCCTTCACCGTCGACCGCTCCGTCCCGGGCGGCAGCCGCAGCACCGCGTGCAGCCCGGCTGCCACACCGGTGACCTCGACATGCGGCGCATGCGCGGCGAGCGCGGCGACCAGTCGGTCCCGGCGGCGCCGGTACCGCTGCCGCATCCGCCGCACATGACGGTCGTACGAGCCGGACCGGAGGAAGTTCGCGAGCGCCAGCTGGTCGAGCGCGCTCGCCCACCCCTCGCGCTCGCCCTTCACCGAGAGCACGGGTTCCACGTACCGTTCCGGAAGCACCATCCAGCCCAGCCGCAGCGCGGGGGACAGGCTCTTGCTGACCGAGCCGAGGTGGATCACCCGCTCCGGGTCCAGCCCTTGTACGGCGCCGACGGGCCGGCGGTCGTAGCGGAACTCCCCGTCGTAGTCGTCCTCCAGAACCAGACCGCCACGCGCGCGTGCCCAGTCGATCACGGCCGCGCGGCGCTCGCGGTGCAGTGGGCCGCCGGTCGGGAACTGGTGCGCGGGCGTGAGCAGTACGGCTCGTTCCCTGCCGAGCGGGCCGACCTGTGCGCCGTCCTCGTCGAGGGGCAGCGGCACGGTCCGCACTCCGGCCGCCGCCAGCAGCTCCCGGTGGAAGGGGAGTCCGTACGCCTCCACGGCCAACGGCCCGCGCAGTACGGCGTCCGTGCCCCCGCCGCCGCTCGTTCCGCCGAAGAGGAGCCGCAGAGCGTGTGCGAAGCCCGAGCAGATGACGATCCGCGCGGGCTCGGTACGTACGCCACGCGCGCGTGCCAGGTACTCGGCGAGCGCCTTCCGCAGTTCGACGCGTCCCGCCGGATCACCGGGCCCGAACGCCTCGCTCGGCGCCTGCTGGAGCGCTCGCCGGTACGAGGCCAGCCAGGCGGAACGCGGGAACTCCGACGCGTCCGGTTTGCCCTGGCGCAGGTCGTGTCGTGGCCCACGCGCGCGTGGAGGTGCCTTCACGGGGACACGGGCGGCTGCTCCGACGGGTTCGGCGCGATCGGCGACCCGGGTGCCCGAGCCCTGGCGGGCGCTCAGCCAGCCCTCGGCGACGAGTTCGGCGTACGCGTCGGCCACCGTGTTGCGGGCCACGCCGAGATCGGCGGCGAGGGAGCGGTACGGCGGCAACAGGGTGCCGGGCGCGAGCCGGCCGCTGCGGACGGCGTCCCGCAGGGCGCGAATCAGCGCTGCCCGCCGTCCGCCGGGCCCCGACAGATCCAGTTCCAGATGAAGGTCGGCGCCGACGCGCTCAGCGGAATTGACCCATTTTTCTGCCATGAAAATGAACCCTACATACGGTCTTTTCGGCCCGTAGATTCTTGGTCATGACAACGAACACGGACACCGCGAACCCCACCACCGCCCACGTCGCGGGGAGCGCCGAGAACCCCCGCCTGAACTTCGCGAAGAAGGCTCCCAAGGTCTTCCGCGCACTTGTCGGCTTCGACGCGGCGGCCCGCGAGGGTCTCGATCCGGCGCTGGTCGAACTGATCCAGATCCGCGCCTCGCACCTCAACCACTGCGCGTACTGCCTCCACATGCACACCAACGGCGCGCGCAAGGCGGGCGAGAGCGAGGACCGGCTGCATCTGGTCGCGGTGTGGCGCGAGGCCCGCCACTTCTACACCCCGAGGGAGCAGGCGGCGCTGGCCCTCACGGAGGCGGTCACCCTGGTCGCCGACGCCGGTGTCCCGGACGACGTCTACAGCGAGGCCGCGACTCACTTCGACGAGCGGGAGCTCGCCCAGGTCCTGTCCCTGATCCTCACGATCAACACCTGGAACCGGGTGGCCCTGGCGACCCGCAAGGTGGCGGGCACGGACGAGCGCTGACCCGCGTCGGGCAGGGTGGGGGCAGCTACACGGCCATCGGCCGGTCGTACGGCCCTATCGGCGCCGGCAGCTGTGTAGCGCCCGTCAGGCAGCGGTCCACGGCCGCCGCCACCGCCCGCCCCTCCGCTATCGCCCACACGATCAGCGACTGCCCGCGGGCCGCGTCCCCCGCCGCGAACACGCCCGGCACATTCGTCGCGAAGTCCGCGTCGCGGGCGATCGTGCCGCGGGGATCGAGAGCGAGCCCGAGCTGGTCGACCAGGCCGTCCTCCCGGTCGGGCCCGGAGAAGCCGAGGGCGAGCAGCACCAGGTCGGCGGGGATCGTCCGACCGGATCCGGGCAGCGGCCGGCGCCGCGCGTCCACCTCGACGAGGTGCAGCGCACGCACGTGCCCGCCCGCGTCGCCCGTGAAGTGAAGAGTGGACGCCGCGAAGAGCCGTGCGTCGGCGTCGGCCGCGGGCGCCGACTCCAGGTCCCGGGCTTCCTCGTGCGCGGCCGACAGACGGTAGATCTTCGGGTACGTCGGCCACGGCTCGGAGTCCTCGTCGCGCTCCGCGCCGGGCTGGGCGTAGATGTCCAACTGGGTGACGGAAGCGGCCCCTTCACGCACCGCGGTGCCCAGACAGTCCGCCCCCGTGTCACCGCCGCCGACGATGACGACATGCTTCCCGGCGGCGGACAGGGGGGACACCTCCACATCTCCCTGGCACACCCGGTTGGCCAGCGGCAGATACTCCATCGCCTGATGAACACCTGCCAACTCCCGTCCGGGCAGTGGCAGATCACGCCACGCCGTGGCCCCGACGGCCAGCACCACGGCGTCGTAACGCGCCCGCAGCTCGGCGGCCCCGACATCCCGTCCGACGGCGGTCGACGTACGGAACCTGGTTCCCTCGGCCCGCATCTGCTCGACGCGCCGCTCCAGATGGTGCTTCTCCATCTTGAACTCGGGGATGCCGTACCGCATCAGCCCGCCGAGCCGGTCGTCCTTCTCGTACACGGCGACGGTGTGCCCGGCCCGGGTGAGCTGCTGGGCCGCGGCGAGCCCGGTGGGTCCCGACCCGATCACCGCGACCCTGCGCCCGGACAGCCGGTCCGGCGGACTCGGCGGCGCGAAGCCGTCGGACCAGGCCCGGTCCGCGATCGCCACCTCGACGTTCTTGATGGTCACCGCGGGCTGGTTGATGGCCAGCACACATCCCGCCTCGCACGGCGCCGGACACAACCGCCCAGTGAACTCGGGGAAGTTGTTCGTGGCGTGCAGTCGGTCGCTCGCCGCTCGCCAGTCGCCCCGGGAGACCAGGTCGTTCCACTCGGGGATCAGGTTCCCCAGGGGACAGGCGTCGTGGCAGAACGGGATGCCGCAGTCCATGCAGCGATCGGCCTGCCTGCTGACGATGGGCAGCAGTGCCCCCGGGACAAACACCTCGTCCCAGTCACGGACCCGCTCCTCGACGGGCCTGCGGGGCCAGTCCTCGCGTGGAGTGGTGAGAAAACCCTTGGGATCGCCCATGGCCGTGTCCTTGCCGTCTTCCCTGCCTACGTGTGACGGGGCCGTGCGTCATCGGGGCGGCACTCTCCTTCGGCCACGATACGGCTCCTCGGCCGTGCACGCCGAGCGGGACGGTGGCTCAGGCGACTGTCCCCACCAGTGAACCCCCTGCCACTGACAACGCCCATGGCCGAACGACGCGGCGCCATGTGCGAGCATCCGGGGAAGGCGGCGGCACCGGGTGCGAGCAGGTCACGGAGGCCGCGGTGACGCTCGCGCCGGCTCGGCCCGGGCATCCCGTACCTCCGCACCCGCTTCCGGCCCCCATTCCCGAAGCCTCGACTCGACGGCGCCCGCGATCCGCCGCCGGGCCTCGTGCCGCGTGACCCCGCTCATCAGCAGCTGGTCGTACGCCGTGTCCACGTGCCGTACCGACGCCACAACGGCCGAGATCACCGCCCGCTCGGACAACGCACGCCCCGCCGCACTCCGCCCCACACGCCCACTGGCACGCACCGAGGCATGTGCGGCGATCGCCGCCGCCCGGTGGGCCGGGCACCCGGGCAGCAGCCGGCGGATCTCCCGCGCGAACGCCTCCGAGAACCGCAGATCCTCCGCGGCCCGCCGTCGGGAGTCCCGCACCCGACGCAGCCGCCGCGCTTCGGCGTCCGCCAGGCACCGTTCCTCGGCCCGGGCGAGCCCCGCCTCCTCGACCAGAACGCCCTGCCGCTCGTACCGACCCTGCCGCCGGTTGAACCTCACGACCACCGCCGACAGCCCGCTCTCCTCCCGCGCCCTTCGCGTCAACGCGGTGTTGCCCCTCGGCAGGAACACCAGATGCCCGAGATCGGCACAGTCGAGACACCGAGGCGCTCCCTCCTCCAGCACGAGCAACGTCAACGGGTCCCGCCGGCACTCGGCACAGTGCCGCCGCCTGAGCGGCTGCACGACGAGCAGTCCGGCGCGTAACGGGGGAGTCGCGCGGCTTGTCACAGCTGTTTGATTCCCACCGGCGGCCAGGAATCCCCCAGCCGGGCCCCGCCTCATTGGACGCCCACACCTGGGCGACACTCATCTCCTCGCCTTCCCCACCCGCACCCACGAGCTCCGCTCCTGACCATGGACAGCCACCCGGCATCATGGGCCGTGTGCGACTGGAACCGATCACCTGGGACCGGCTCGGCGACCATCTCGTCGAACGCGTGCTCGACCTGAAGCCGGACGACGGGAGCCCATGGCCGCGCATCGCCTTCGACGGAGCCCCGGCGGCCCGCCCGGCAGACCTCGCCGAACGCGTGGCCGAGGCACTGCGCATACGTGGTCGGCCCTCCCTCGCCATCGGTACCGCCGGTTTCCTGCGCTCCGCCTCCCTGCGGCTGGAGTACGGCCACGAGGACGTGGAGGCCTACTACAACGGCTGGTTCGACACCGGCGCCCTCTGGCGCGAGGTCTTCGGCCCCCTCGAACCCGGCGGGGACGGCCGTGTCCTGCCCGACCTCCGCGACCCGCTCACCGACCGCTCCACCCGCAGTCCCTACGTCCAACTCCCGCCCGGCGGACTTCTGTTGCTGCACGGCCCCTTCCTGCTGCGTCACTGGTTCCCGTTCGACCTGACCGTCCACGTCCTCCTCTCCCCGGCGGCCCTGCGCCGCCGTACCCCCGACGCCGAGCACTGGACCCTGCCCGCCTTCGAGCGCTACGAGAGCGAGACGGACCCCGCCGCCACGGCCGACGTCCTGGTACGGGCGGACGACCCGGGTCACCCGGCATGGAACGGCTGACCCGGACCGGCCCCGGACGCGGCGCCCGAAAGGCGCGGACTTCCGGGTGCGCATCGCCAGGAGCGCGGCGAGAATGTAGGGCGCCGGGACTAGCGGTGCCCTCCGCGCCGCGCCGGCCGTCCGGCACCGGGAGGTACTTCATGACCACCGCCGGAGACATCATGCATCGCGGCGCCCAGTGGATTCCCGCCCACGAGACCCTCGATCGGGCCGCCCAGCTGATGCGCGAGCTCAACGTGGGCGCCCTGCCCATCAGCGACGAGAACGAACGCCTCTGCGGCATCCTCACCGACCGCGACATCGTCGTCGGCTGTGTGGCCATGGGCCACGATCCGGCGAAGGTCACCGCGGGCGAGATGGCCCAGGGCACCCCGCGCTGGATCGAAGCGAGCGCCGATGTCAGCGAAGTGCTCGAAGAGATGAAGGACCACCAGATCCGTCGGCTACCGGTGATCGAGAACAAGCGCCTGGTCGGCATGATCAGCGAGGCAGATCTGGCCCAGCACCTCACTGACGACCAGATCGCGTCCTGGGCCGAGAGCGTCTACGCCAGGACCACCACCCACTGATCCCACCGCTCCGTGTCGCACCCTCGTCCGGCCGTCCGCGCCGGGCGAGGAGTGTGCCGGGGGAGGCCGCGTCAGAGCCGGCCGCTGCGCCGGAAGCTCCGGTACAGCGTCGGACAGGCGACGGATATCAGACCGACGACCAGCGGGTAGCCGGACTGCCGGCGCAGCTCCGGCATGTGCTGGAATCGCGGAGCCCAGCCCGGTGACCGGGCGTGGTGACCCAGGTCGACGCGCGGGAGCCGCCGTGTCGGCCGTGCCACCTTGCGGAGGCCGCCGACCCTGCCGAAGCCCGTGACCTTTCGCAGATTCCCTGACCTGGACATCTGGATCTCCTCGCGTGGATCTCCTCGCGCCGCACTGTCCGCACCATGCGCCTGGCTCGCCAGTTTGGCAGCCGCACGCGAACGCCGGAGAGGCCTGTGGGAACGGAGTGTTCCGTTTCGCTTTTGGCTGCGCGGGAGCGTCGACCCGGCCGAACAAAGGGGATGACTGGGATGATCGCGGCATGACGCGAACCGACGGGTATCTCCTCGACAACCGGCAGACCGAGGCGGGACAACGCTTCGACGCCCTTGCCGCCCTCTTCGATCCCACGACCTTCCGGCACTTCGAAGGGTTCGGCGTCGGACCCGGCTGGCGTTGCTGGGAGGTCGGCGTCGGCGGTACCTCGGTGGTCTCCTGGCTGGCGAAGAAGGTCGGCCCGACCGGGAAGGTCGTCGCGACCGACCTGGACACCTCGTGGGCCGCCGCGGCAGCCCGTCCGCCGGTCGAGGTCCGCGTCCACGACGTCGGCGCCGACGAGCCGCCGGGGGAGGGGTTCGACCTTGTGCACGCCAGGCTCGTCCTCGTCCATGTGCCGGACCGGGAACGGGCGTTGCGCTCGATGGTCAAGTCACTGCGTCACGGCGGCCGGCTCTTGATCGAGGACGCCGATCCCGCTCTGCAACCCCTGCTCTGCCCCGACGAGCACGGACCCGAGCAGCAACTCGCCAACCGGCTGCGGCACAGCTTCCGCCAACTGCTCGCGGACAGCGGCGCCGACCTGGCGTACGGCCGCAGACTTCCGCGGCTGCTGCGCGAGGCGGGCCTGCGCAACGTACAGGCCGACGCGTACTTCCCCCTCACCTCGCCGGCTTGCGCCGCGCTGGAGTCCGCGACGATCCGTCAGATCCGGGAGCGGCTCGTCGCCGGGGGCCATGCCTCGGATCAGGACGTCGACCGTCACCTGGCCAACGTCGCCTCGGGCGGGATGGACCTGGCGACGGCACCGATGATCTCGGCGTGGGGACGCAAGGAGTAGCCGAGGGCGACGGTGGCCGAGAGCCCTGCTCACGGGCCCCTCAACCGGCAACCGGTGGCCTCCCGCCCACCCGCTCCACCGCCCGCGCGCCCGCCCGGCACCCCTCAGCCGCCGCGTCCAAGGGCCCGGCACCCGTCAACAGAGCGGCGAGGAAGGCGCCGGTGAAGGCGTCACCGGCGCCCGTCGTGTCCCGGGGTGTCGCGGGCACGGCCGGGACGCGGGCACACACGGCCCCCGACCGGGCCACGAGCGCGCCTTCGGCACCCTGCTTGGCGACCACCAGCGGGACGTGGCGGCTCAGCTTGGCCGCCGCGTCCGCCGGGTCGGACAACCCGGTGAGCAGACAGGCCTCGTCGCGGCTCGGCAGCAGCACATCCACCCCGGACACGAGATCGAGGAAGCGGTCGACGCCCAGTTCGACGAGGAATCCCGCCGACGCCGGATCCAGGCTCACTGGTACGCCACGCGCGCGTGCCGACTCCTGAGCCACCGCCACGAACGCCCGACTCTGCGCCGAGAACAGCAGATAGCCCGAGAGATGCAGACGTGCGACACCGTCGAGCAGCGCCTCAGACCAGTCGGCGGGGTCCAGCAGCAGCGAGGCACCGCTCTGGGTCAGGAGCGTGCGCTCGGCCGCCGCGTCCGTGTCCACCAGGCAGATCACCGTCCCGGTCGGTGCCTCGGGATCGACGACGAGGCGGGGCAGTACCCCGCAGGCCGTCAGCTCGCGCTCGTGCCACTCGGCCGAGTCCGTACCCACCCGTCCGAGCAGCCGCACCTCCGAGCAACCCCAATGGGCCGCCCAGCAGGCCACATTGGCACCCGCACCGCCCGGCAGGGTCCGGATCTCGGCGGTCGTGTCGGTTCCCGACGCGAGCGGGCCCCGGTGCCGGGCGACGATGTCCGTGATGACGTCCCCGACGACGAGCAGGGCCCCGCCCGGCTCGGTCACACCCCGGCCCAGGCGGCCGCGATGCGCCCCGCGAGCCGTACGTTGCCGCGGACCGCTGCCAGATTGGCGCTCAGGGAGGCGCCGTCGGTGTGCCGCACCAGGTAGTCGAGCAGGAACGGTGTCACGGCCTGTCCGCTCACGCCCTCCTCCTCGCACGCGTGCAGCGCGTCGGCAAGCACGCGCGCGTGAAGCCCGGGATCCAGTTGCTGCTGCTCGGGTACCGGATTGGCGACGATGAACGCCGACTCCGGGGAATCGAGCGCGTCCTGGGCCCGCATCACGTCCGCGACCTGCTCCGGCGTGTGGAGCGTCCAGTCCACCGGATGCCCGGAATCCGAAAGGTAGAAGCCGGGGAAGTGGCCCGTGCCGAAACCGGCCACGGCGACCCCGAGGGTCTCCAGCCGCTGCAGGGTGGCCGGCACATCCAGAATCGACTTCACGCCCGCGCAGACGACCGTGATCCTGGTGCGTGCCAGCAGTCCCAGATCGGCGGACTCGTCCTGGGTCACCGTCCATTCCCGGTGCACTCCGCCGAGCCCACCCGTGGCGAACACCCGTACGCCGGCACGGGCTGCCAGCAGCGCGGTCGCCGACACCGTGGTCGCTCCGCTCGCCCCGGTGGCGACCGCGAGCGGCAGATCGCGGTGACCCAGCTTGCGGATCCCGTCCTCGTTCGCAACCCGTTCCAACTGCTCCTTGTCCAGGCCCACATGAGGCCGCCCGTCCAGCACGGCGATCGTGGCGGGGACGGCGCCCTCCTGCCGTACGACGTCCTCGAGTTCCAGCGCCACCTGCAGATTGCGGGGGCGCGGCAGCCCGTGCGCGATGATCGTGGACTCCAGGGCCACCACGGGTCGACGCGCGTCGACCGCTTCCCGCACTTCTTCGGACACCACCAGCATCACGTGCCTGCTTCCTGTCGTTCGGTCTTCCCTCATCTCTGGCGGGCGGCGCGCGTGGTCAAACCCTTGCGGCCTGTGGAAGAGGCCACCAGCCTGGGGTGCATGACGGACAACTCGACGCGTCTCGACCATGTCGTCCTCTGGGTACGCGATCCGCTCTCCGCGGCTGACTTCTACGAGAAGGCGGTCGGCATGGAGCCCCTGAGGATCACCGAATTCGCCGCGGGGGCGGTGTCGTTCCCCTCCGTACGCCTCAACGACGAAACCATCTTCGACCTCGCGCCCCTCTCCCTGGCGGAGCGCATGAACATGCTGCCCGGGTCCGCAGGCAGTGCGGGCCACCCCGTCAACCACGTGTGCCTGTCCCTGTCCCCGGACTCCTTCGACGCCCTGCGGACCCGCCTGGAGGAACGAGACGTACCTGTCTCGGACTTCTCGTACGACTCCTACGGCGCCCGCGGCATGGCGAGGCGCAGCTTCTACTTCCGCGACCCCGACGGCAACGTCTTCGAGGCGCGGCACTACGTGTAGGGCGCAGGAGCGCAGAAAAGGGGGCGCCCGCGCGCGGACACCCCTTTCCGAAGACCGAGGGCCGGACCGCAGTAGAGCCGGACCGGTCGTGCGCAGGCCGGCGCCCCGTGCGGACCGAGGACGTACTTGCGGCTCGCGCCCTGGTCGAACTCGGCGTAGCGGTACGTCGTCACCCGGCACTGTCCGGAGGTGAAGCGGTGGTTCTGTGGGCAGCCGAGGCCGAGCCGCCTATTCCCCGGACCTGCTTCAGGTCTCTGCGTGTGAACAAGGCCAGCGCGCCCACGGGTATCAGCAGGCACGCGGCGCCCAGATTGAGCCACCCGTAGCCGGCCTGGGCCATCGCGAGCCCGGCGGCTGCCCCGCCGAGGCCTGCCGAGGTGTTCATGACGAGGTCGGACAGCCCTTGTGCGGCAGCGCGCGCGGCCTCGGGCACGGAGTCCGTGAGCAGGGCGGACCCGGACACCAGCCCGGCCGACCAGCCCAGCCCCAGGACGAAGAGCCCCGCCGCGGTACGGCCGTGACTGCCGCCGGCGGTGCCCGCGAGGAGAGCGGCGCAGGCCAGCAGTCCCACGGCGAGTCCGATGCCGGACAGCCGCCCGAACCGGTCGGACAGCCGCCCCATGAGTGGCGAGAACGCGTACATGCCCGCGATGTGACCACTGATGACCAGCCCGATGAGATCGATGCTCGCGCCGTGGTGCCCGAGCGCGACCGGGGTCATCGACATGACCGAGACCATGGCCGTGTGGCACACGGCCACCGCCACGAGCGCGAGCCGGGCACGCGGTGAGGCTGCGACGGCGGCGAAGCCCGCGCGCAGGGACCGGCCTTCGGCCGACCGCTCCTCCACCGGGGCGAGTGCACGGGCCGTGAGCAGCGGATCGGGGCGCAGCAGGACGGCCACCGTCACCGCCGCGACCAGGAAGATCCCGGACGCCCACAGGAAGGGGCCCGCGGTCGCGGGTATCCCGAGTCCGGACACACTGCGCCCCGCGGGCGCGGCGATGTTCGGCCCAAGGACCGCTCCTATGGTGGCCGCCCACACGACGTTCGAGATGGCGCGGGCCCGCCGGTCCGGCTCCGCGAGATCGGCCGCAGCGAACCGCGCCCCCAGGTTCGCCGACGAGGCCGCACCGAAGCCGGCCATGCCGCACAACAGCAGCGGAAAGCTGTCGATGACCGCCGCGACCACAACGACGCCCGCCCCCAGGGCACCGACGAGATAGCCCAGAACCAGCCCGGGGCGCCGCCCGCGCGCGGTCATCAGCGCCGCCAGGGGCATTGAGGCCACCGCTGTGCCCGTCACCATCGCGGTGGGCGCGAGCCCGGACAGTGACTCGGTGCCGCTGATCCGCTGAGCCAGTACGGAAGCGAGCGCGACGCCGGTGGCCACCCCGAGCCCGCCGAGAATCTGGCTCGCGACCAGCACGCCGGAGATCCGACGCCGCAGCACTGCCTGCTGGTCACCTGTCACAGGCACACCGACGTGCCGCTCGACGGCGGTCATGGCGCCCCGCCCACGCGGGCGAAGAACGTGGTCACTGAGGTGGTTCCCCCTACTTGCGCACAGCTCCCGGTACGGAATCTCATTCCGTACCGGGCTGCCCCCTCGTGCTGATGGACCTTCCCAACTGATGAAACCCTCGGGTCCCGCGGATCAAACCCCTCAGAACAGCGGCTCGGGCAGCACCCCTTCGAGTGCGAGCAGCTTCCGCTTGGTCTCCAGACCGCCCCCGAACCCGCCGAGGCCGCCGTCGCTCTCCACGACCCGATGGCACGGCACCACGACCGGCAGGGGATTGGCGCCCATCGCCGCGCCCACCGCCTGGGCCGCGCCCGGCTGGCCGACCCGGCCGGCCAGGTCGCCGTACCCGACAACCGCGCCGTACGGGACACCCGACGCGAGTTCGCGCAGCACCTGCCGGTGGAAACCGGAGATCAGGGACCAGTCGAGCGGCAGCTCGAAATCGTGCCGCTCGCCCGCGAAGTACGCCGCGAACTGGCGTATCGCCTCGGCCAGGAGCGGAGCCTCCGGCGCCTCCACGGGTTCCGCGCCCAGCCGCGAAGCGAGCCGCTCGACAGTCTTCTCGCGCACCGGCTCCGTGGCATGGAACGCCACGTTCACCAGGCCCTCGTGTGTCGCGGCCAGCAGCAGCGGGCCGATGTCGGTGCCGACAACCGCCCACACGACCCGCCGCCGGTTCTCCGGGTCCTGCCGCCCGTCCCGCCCATGGCTGTCCATGCGCCCCACCGTACGACCCACCACTGACAATGCCAGGCCCGCGGGTTCCGAGCGTGCGGACGGGGCACGAGTGACAGCGGAGGGCCGACGGAAGAGAGGTGCGGCACGGACACAGATTGAAGGGAGTTGCCCGAGTCCGCACACTCCTGCCGCACAAGTGGGCAAGGCCGTGTTTCTTTGCCGGAAAATCGTTCGACCCTTCAGGAGCCAGTCATACTCTCTGCCACAACCCTGACCGCCGGCCGGTTCTGGGGCAGGGGAGCATTGCAGGGAATTCCAGAACGCAACAGGGCGGAAGGGCAGCCGCGCATGCAGGGCACGGTCGACGGATTCAGCTACGGACTCGTCACCCCGCTGGTGGCCTACCTCATGGCCTGCCTGGGTGGCGCGCTCGGCCTGCGCTGCACCACCAGATCGATGCTGGTCGCCCGGTCGTGGCGACCAGGGTGGCTGGCGCTCGGCTCTGCCGCGATCGGCTCCGGGATATGGACCATGCACTTCGTCGCGATGATGGGGTTCACCGTCGAGGAGACCCCGGTCAACTACGACATGTGGATGACCTTCGCAAGCCTGGGTGTCGCCATCCTCATGGTCGGCATCGGGATCTTCATCGTCGGCTACCGGGGGGCGAGCGGGACGGCACTGTTCACCGGGGGCACCATCACGGGCCTCGGCATCGCCTCCATGCACTACCTGGGCATGGCCGGAATGCGCCTCAACGGGAAGCTGGAGTACAACACCTTCACCGTTTCCGCCTCGGTCGTGATAGCCGTGGTGGCCGCCACCGCCGCCCTCTGGGCGGCCGGGCAGGTCCGTGGCTTCCTGTGGAGCGTGGGCGCCAGCCTCGTCATGGGACTCGCCGTCAGCGGCATGCACTACACGGGCATGGCCGCCCTGAGGGTCCACGTCCACGCCTCGTCCGGGAGCCTGGACGGAGAGTCGCCCGCGGCTCTGCTCGCCCCCCTGATGATCGGCCCGCTCGCCTTCCTCCTGCTGGCCGGTGTCGTCGTGATGTTCGACCCGCTGATGGTCATGGGCAAGCCCGACCGGCGTCCCCCCGACAACAAGCCCGGAATCCCGGCCCACCCCGCAGTCCCGCACCCCGGCCGGCGCCCCCCGCTGCGCCCCGGCCAGCGGCACGGACACCGAAGCCCCCGCACCCCGCAGAACCGGTGATCAGGACCCGTCAATGTCAGTGGGTGGTCGTACGGTGGATGTCATGCGGCCAGTTTCCAAGATCGAACGCACGGTGGCGCCCTTCGAGGTCGTCAGCCCCTACCAGTCGAGCGGCGACCAGCCGGTGGCCATCGCCGAGCTGGCTCGGCGCATCGAAGCAGGTGAGAAGGACGTCGTACTCCTCGGTGCGACCGGCACCGGCAAGTCCGCCACCACCGCGTGGATGATCGAGAAGCTTCAGCGCCCCACGCTGGTCATGGCGCCGAACAAGACCCTGGCCGCCCAGCTGGCGAACGAGTTCCGGGAACTCCTCCCGAACAACGCGGTCGAGTACTTCGTCTCGTACTACGACTACTACCAGCCCGAGGCGTATGTCCCTCAGTCGGACACCTACATCGAGAAGGACTCCTCGATCAACGAGGAGGTCGAACGCCTGCGCCACTCCGCGACCAACTCGCTGCTCACCCGGCGGGACGTCGTCGTGGTCGCCTCCGTGTCCTGCATCTACGGCCTCGGTACTCCGCAGGAGTACGTGGACCGGATGGTCCCCCTCAAGGTCGGCGAGGAGATCGACCGCGACCAGATGCTGCGCCGCTTCGTCGACATCCAGTACACGCGCAACGACCTGGCCTTCACCCGCGGCACATTCCGCGTGCGCGGCGACACCATCGAGATCTTCCCGGTCTACGAGGAACTGGCTGTCCGCATCGAGATGTTCGGCGACGAGATCGAGGCACTCTCCACCCTCCACCCGCTCACCGGCGAGATCATCAGCGAGGACGAGCACCTGTACGTCTTCCCGGCCTCCCACTACGTGGCAGGACCCGAGCGTATGGCGCGGGCCGTAAACGACATCGAGAAGGAACTCGGCGAACGCCTCACCGAACTGGAGAAACAGAGCAAGCTCCTGGAGGCCCAACGTCTGAGGATGCGGACGACGTACGACATCGAGATGCTCCGCCAGATCGGCTCGTGCTCCGGAGTCGAGAACTACTCGATGCACTTCGACGGCCGCCTCCCCGGATCCCCGCCGAACACCCTGATCGACTACTTCCCGGACGACTTCCTGCTCGTCATCGACGAGTCGCACACCACGGTCCCCCAGATCGGCGCCATGTACGAGGGCGACGCGTCCCGCAAGCGCACGCTCGTCGACCACGGCTTCCGGCTGCCCTCCGCCCTGGACAACCGCCCCCTGAAGTGGGAGGAGTTCCAGAAGCGCATCGGACAGACCGTCTATCTGTCGGCGACCCCCGGCAAGTACGAGCTGTCACGTGGCGACGGATACGTCGAGCAGATCATCCGACCCACCGGCCTCATCGACCCCGAGGTCGTCATCAAGCCCACCGAGGGCCAGATCGACGACCTGGTGCACGAGATCCGCACGCGCGCGGAGAAGGACGAGCGCGTTCTGGTCACCACGCTCACCAAGAAGATGGCCGAGGACCTCACCGACTACTTCCTGGAACTCGGTATCCAGGTCCGCTATCTGCACAGCGACGTCGACACCCTGCGCCGGGTCGAGCTGCTGCGCGAACTGCGGGCCGGTGAGTTCGACGTCCTGGTCGGCATCAACCTCCTCAGGGAGGGCCTCGATCTGCCTGAGGTGTCCCTGGTGTCGATCCTCGACGCCGACAAGGAGGGCTTCCTGCGCTCCGGCACCTCCCTGATCCAGACCATCGGCCGAGCGGCGCGCAACGTGTCCGGCCAGGTCCATATGTACGCGGACAGGATCACCCCGGCGATGGAGAAGGCCATCGAGGAGACCAACCGCCGCCGGGAGAAGCAGGTCGCGTACAACAAGGAGAGGGGCATCGACCCACAGCCCCTCCGCAAGAAGATCAACGACATCGTGGCGCAGATCGCCCGCGAGGACGTCGACACGGAACAGCTCCTCGGCTCGGGCTACCGTCAGTCGAAGGACGGCAAGGGCGCCAAGGCCCCGGTGCCCTCGCTCGGCGGCAAGGCGGCCAGGGGTGCCAGGGCCGGCAAGGGCAAGGCCGGGGAAACGGTGCCGACCGACCGCCCCGCGGCCGAACTCGCCGAGCAGATCGAGGAGATGACGGCACGGATGCGCGCCGCCGCGGCCGACCTCCAGTTCGAGATCGCCGCCCGGCTGCGCGACGAGGTGTCGGAGATGAAGAAGGAACTTCGGCAGATGAAGGAGGCGGGCCTGGCCTGACTGCCGCACGGGGCACACGGGGAGCCCGCCGTCGCACCGGACGGGCACCCGAGCGCCGTCCGCGAGCTGCGACGTACGCGCAGTGTTGCAACACCGACACAAAGTGCGCCCGAGGCTTCGGCACTGTCAGTGCCACTGCGTAGGGTTCAGATCATCCGCGGACCCCGCGGAAACAGGGGACGGCTTGAGAGGGGAACAGCGCGTGGTGGACGTATCCAAGGGCGGAAGGCCCAGTGGCAGCGTCAATCTGATTAAGGGTCAGGCCATCAACCTGCAGAAGAACGACGGGGGCACCCTGACCGCGGTGCGCATGGGCCTCGGCTGGCAGGCAGCTCCCCGTCGCGGCCTGTTCGGCACACGCACACGGGAGATCGACCTCGATGCCTCCGCCGTGCTCTTCGCCGACAAGCAGCCCGTCGACGTCGTGTTCTTCCGGCACCTGGTCAGCGACGACGGCTCCGTGCGACACACGGGAGACAACCTCGTCGGCGGTGTCGGCCAGGGTGGCGACGACGAGGCGATCCTCGTCGACCTGCCGCGTGTGCCGGTCCACATCGACCAGATCGTCTTCACCGTGAACTCCTTCACGGGCCAGACCTTCCAGGAGGTGCAGAACGCGTTCTGCCGTCTGGTCGACGAGAGCAACGGTGACGAACTCGCCCGCTACACACTGGACGGCGGCGGCCAGTACACGGCTCAGATCATGGCGAAGGTGCATCGCGCGGGCACGGGCTGGCAGATGACGGCCCTCGGCACCCCCGCCAACGGCCGCACCTTCCAGGACCTGATGCCGGCGATCCTGCCGCACCTGTAGCCGGGCCCGGTCAGCCCACGGAACAAGAGATCGACACGGGGGGACGAAGGCGATGACGGCCGAGCTGGTCCGGGGACAGAACCATCCGCTCTCCCAAACGCGTCTCGAAGTGCGGATCTCGGCCGGCGAGCCGATCGTGGCCGGGGCCACGGTCGGCGACGAGCAGGGCAAGGTCCACGGCGTCGAGTGGGTGGCCCACCCCGGTGCTCCCACGCTTCCCGGCCTGGAGGTCTCCAGGCAGGCGGCGGCCGACCACCGGCTCGCCGTGGACCTGGGCGCCATGCCGGAGTCCGTGCACCGGATCTGTGTGCTGCTCGCTCTGCCGTCCGGGGCGGGCGGCCCGGTCCGCTTCGGCGCTGTAGCCGCACCCTTCGTCGCCGTCACCGGCCTCGACGGCACAGAGGTCGCCAGTTACACGATCACGGGCCTGGAGGCCGAGTCGGCCGTCGTCGCGCTGGAGCTGTACCGCAGACAGGACGCCTGGAAGGTGCGCGCCATCGGCCAGGGCTACGCCGGCGGTCTGACCGAACTCCTCACCGACCAGGGCCTTGCCGAGGCCGGCCACCTCGCAGAGACCATCAACGAGGCGGTGTCCCGCGCCCACTCCCGCGCGGTGGCACCCCCTCCACCCCGTATACCGGACAGCGACCGCACCCGCCGGACAGCGTCCCCGGCCCCTGCCCAGTCCGCGTCGCCCTACGCGGCTCAGGGGCCACAGGACACCCGGACCCCCGGCGCGCCGGAGCAGGCGGGTGCCGCCGTTCAGGGCGGCCAGGGCGGTCCTCCCGCCCCGCAGCCTTCATCGCCGTACGGAGTCGGAGACCCGCAGAACACCCCGGCGCAGGCCAGCCAACGGGACGGTTCGCCTCAGGCGGGCCGCTCCGGAGAAGCCGCGCGGGCCGACTCCTCCGCCACCGGCGGCCCGATCGACTACAGCCATCCCAGCCGCCGTACCGCCGCTCCGTCAACCGTCCCGCCGACCGCACCCCCGGCCCAGCCCGGACAGTCGGCGCGGCCGGTCGCGGGTGACGCGACCGGGTGGTCCATGGAGGAGCGCCTCTACAACCAGGTCTGGGGCATGTTCGAGGATCTGGCGCGCACCACCGCCGCCTGTCGCAGTGCCGTGGACTTCGCCGACTCACGCCTTGAACAGGAGATCGACAAGGCACTGGCCGACCCCCGCAGCCGGATCGGCGGCCGGGGCGACGCCGCGCGAGAAGCGGCCCGCGCCAAGCACGCCCAGCTCGTGGACCAGGCCCGCGCAGCCCTCGACCGTGACCTCTCCCAGCTCACCGCCGAGGCCGCGGTCGTCGAACCCGCGCTGCCCCTGGCGTACGCCCGCTGGGACAACCCCGTCTGGCACGCCTACCGGGTACCGATGGAGATGCCCATGGCGCTGCGGCTGGGCGATCTGCGCCTGCCGGAGAGCATTGACCTGAGCATCCCGATGCTCGTTCGGCTGCCCTTGGAACGCGGCCTGTGGATCGACAGCGGGGGTGGGTCCCTCGACGGCTCGCTCATCGACTCCGACGAGCTGCGGCGGCTCGCCCTGGACACGGCGGTGACCCACGCGGCCCGCCTGCTTGCCGTCCATCCGGCGGGCGAATTCGCCGTCCACGTCGTCGACCCGGCGGGTTCGGGCGCGTTGGCCCTCGCGCCGCTGGTGCGGACCGGTGTGCTCGCGGGTCCGCCCGCCGCCGGCGCCGCCGGTGTCGCGGACGTGCTCGGTCGGCTGACCCAGCGCGTCGACCTGGTGCAGATGGCGGTGCGCGGTGGCGCGGCCGACTCGCTGCCCCCCGACTTCGACACCGCTCAGCAGCTGTTGATCGTCAATGACTTCCCGCACGGTTTCGACGACCGGGCGGTGACCCAGCTGCGCTATCTCGCGGACGAGGGTCCGGCCGTCGGCGTCCACCTGATGATGGTCGCCGACCGCGAGGACGCCGCCGCCTACGGACCGTTGCTCGACCCGCTCTGGCGTTCGCTTCTGCGACTCACTCCGGTGCCGGACGACCACCTTGCCGACCCGTGGGTCGGCCATGCGTGGACGTACGAGCCGTCGGTCGTGCCGCAGGGCAGCCAGGTGCTCCAGCAGGTGCTCAGCCAGGTCGCGGCGGCCCGCCGGTCATGGAATCGCTGAGCCCCGCAGACACTTCACCAAGTAACGGCAAAGCCTTCTGACCTGCTGTTTTTGGTTTCCTTTTACTAATTTCTTTACCTTTCCTTGGTGATTGGGGTACTGTTTTCCTCACGGAGGGGAGTACTCCCTACCTGCTGCGGCGTACCCGTCAATACGGATCAATCCAGATCCCGGGGCGTCGGCCCGCAGGCGCCGGGCGCGTGAAGGAGCCCGACTGTCGCGGGTGGAAGAGACCTCCGGTAGCGACGACGCTGAAATTGGCCGTTACGTACTGCCGGAGGCGCAGTGAATGTTTCCGTGACCCTTTGGGTCCTGACCATCGTGGGTCTCGCCGCTCTCATCGCGGTGGACTTCTTCATCGGGCGCAAGCCGCACGACGTATCAATCAAGGAAGCCGGGATCTGGACGGTCGTCTGGATAGCCCTGGCCGGGCTCTTCGGAGTGGGGCTGCTCGTCTTCGGTGGCGGTGAGCCCGCCGGCGAGTTCTTCGCGGGCTTCATCACCGAGAAGTCGCTGAGTGTCGACAACCTCTTCGTCTTCGTCCTGATCATGGCGAAGTTCGCGGTGCCGTCGCAGTACCAGCAGCGCGTGCTCCTCGTCGGCGTCCTCATAGCGCTCGTCCTGCGAGCGATATTCATCGCCGCCGGCGCTGCCATTCTCGCGAACTTCGCGTGGGTGTTCTACATCTTCGGCGCCTTCCTCATCTGGACCGCCTGGAAGCTGATCCAGGAGGCCCGGGCCCACGAAGAGGACGAGGAGTTCGAGGAGAACAGGCTACTCAAGGCTGCCGAGAAGCGGTTCGGCGTGGCCGACCGTTACCACGGCACGAAGCTGTGGATTGAGGAGAACGGCAAGCGGATCATGACGCCGATGCTGGTCGTGATGCTCGCGATCGGTACCACGGACGTCCTGTTCGCCCTTGACTCGATCCCGGCGATCTTCGGCCTGACCCAGGACCCGTACATCGTCTTCACCGCCAACGCCTTCGCCCTGATGGGTC